>JBDTXE010000049.1:0-10294 GCA_040006335.1 Verrucomicrobiota bacterium
AGGGAAGGAGATGGCGGCGTCGCGACGAAAGAAGCGGAGCGCGTGCGTGCCGTGGTGAGCGAGGGGAGCGCTACCTTGGCCACGCTCGAGTTGCCGCTCGACGTCTTCGCGGTCGAGTTCACAGCTCTGCTCAAAGTCGGACTTGTGCGGGCGCGGCTGGCGGGCAATTGCTTCACGACCTTGCGGCTACCAATCCCTCCCGGGGAAGCAGAGTATTTGCTGGAGACAGGTTTTAGGTTGGGAGAGATTGAACTCGATTCCGCGGGCCAAATTTCTACTCTGGCATTGCAACCTGCGCTGCAGCCCGCCGTGCCGGCGAGTGCGAACGGGAAGCTTGCCATCGGTGGAATGAGCGTGGCTCCGAAAGAACAACGGTGGAGCCTCTTCTCCACGACGGATCAAAGTGTGCGGCTACACCTGATGTTGTCGGTGGACATTGTCGCGCTGCTGCTCTCGCCAGAGGTGGAGGTAAGGCAGCTGAAAGTGCGAGGTCGCGGTGCCGACATGCGCGCCACGCTCCAGGCCTCCTCCGGCATCTCGCAGAGGGGAGCGAGATTTCGCGCCGTCTCGATTCAACTCGATCGCTCGCGCGGTCTACAGGAAATTGCGCTCGCCCCCGTGCTGTAAGTCGAAGCGCAGTCTAGGAGTCGTTAGAGCCCGAGAGCAGAAAAAGTTTCATCGACGTGCCGGAAGTGCGTTTCCAGCGCACAAAGCCGGTCGATTTCCGTCGCGGACAATTTTTCCAGAATGGCGGGCTCAGCCTTCACATTATCGGAGAACGTTCCCTCGCCTCCCCATGTTTTCATGGCCGCGCGCTGCACCGTTTCGTAAGCTGTTTTGCGCTCGAGGCCCGCGCGCGTGAGCGCAAGCAGAATCGACTGGCTGAAGTATAGCCCGCGCGTCATCTCCAGGTTTCGCTGCATGTTTTCTGGGTAAACGCGCAAACCGGCGACCAGCTCGCGTAATTTCACCAGCATGTAATCGAGCAGCGTGCACGAGTCGGGCAGAATAATGCGTTCGGCGCTGGAGTGACTGATATCGCGTTCGTGCCAGAGCGCGACGTTTTCCAGGGCGGCCAGGGCGTTGCCGCGGAGGACACGGGCGAGCCCGCTCAGCCGCTCGCCGGTGATGGGGTTGCGCTTGTGCGGCATGGCGGAGCTGCCTTTTTGGCCTTCGCTGAAAAATTCTTCCGCCTCCAGCACCTCCGTCCGCTGCAGGTGACGAAATTCGGTCGCCCAGCGATCAACCGACGAAGCAATCAGCGCGATGGTGGTGAGGAATTCCGCGTGGCGATCGCGTTGAATGATCTGCGTTGAGATGATGGCAGGGCGCAATCCCAGCGCCTCGCAGACCTCGCGTTCGATCTGTGGTTCGAGATGCGCGTGCGTGCCGACGGCGCCGCTCAATTTTCCCACCCGAATTCGCTCGCGAGTCTGCGCCAGGCGTTCCGCCGCCCGCCCAAATTCGTCATACATCAGGGCGAGCTTGAGGCCGAAGGTGATCGGTTCCGCGTGAATGCCATGGCTGCGACCGATCATCGGTGTCCTTTTGAATTCCTTCGCGCGTTTCGCTACGACCTCCCGCAAACTCGCGAGATCGTGCGCCAGGATCTCCGCCGCTGCATTCATCTGGACGGCAAGTGTCGTGTCGAGGATGTCGGAAGAGGTCAGGCCCTGATGAATCCAACGCGCGGCCGGCCCCACTGAGGTGGCGACGTTCTCGAGGAATGCGATGACGTCGTGATTCGTTCGCTTCTCGATCTCCGCAATTTCGGGAATGGAGAAGCGAGCCTTTTCTCGGATCGCGACCGCATCCTCCGACGGGATGAGTCCGCGGCGCGCCATCGCCTCGCAGGCCAGAGTCTCTATCTCCAGCCAGATTTGGAATTTGCGCTCGTCCGCCCAGATGGCGCTCATCTCGGGGCGAGAGTAACGATCAATCACCGCGCAAGATTAATGCGCGGCTCCTGGGCGCAAAGCGATATTTGGGAAAAAGAAAAACGCTCCGGCGGTAAAACCACCGGAGCGTTAGATCAAATTGAAGCGAAGAATTGTTAGCAAACTTTGGCGCGGAGAAAGCGGCCATTGTCCTCTACCCTCACCTGCCCGCTACCGAGGAGATCAGCAATGGTCGCAACTGTTTCACGGGTGTTTTTGGTGCAGGAACTGACCGCTAAGACGAGATCGCCAAGGGAAAGTTTTTGGGAGCGGAGAATTTGCGAGTTCTTTTTCATAGCCTTGTTCATAAAATGTAGCAGGTAAGGTGCCAGTTCTCGCTTCAGACCCCATATCAAGGGAGGTTGTTCAAAATAAGTGAGTGCCGCGCCCCAACGAAAGGCACCAGCTGACACCTTTGTATAATTATTGAACAGTCTGCTCCGCCACACCGGCTCTGCGGGTAAACCGGAGCATCGCAAAATAGAGAAGGCAGAGCAGGGCCACCGCCCCCACAATCAAATGTGACTTCTGCTTGATCGCCAGGGTCAAGCTCGCGGGGTCGCGAAGCATTTCGGCCGTCAAGGCCGTTTGCCCGAACCACGCCAGCACGGCGCACCAGAGAGCCGATCCCAAAATCGTCATCAGGCTGAAAGTAAGAAAATTCATACGAACGATCCCGGCCGGAATGGAAATGAGATGCCGAATGACGGGGAGAAGGCGCGCGAAAAAGATCCCTCCCGCCTGGTAGCGTTTTAGCCAGAGCTCGGCCCTGGTAAGCTTATCCTCGCTAATCAAAAAAACGCGGCCCCAGCGGATGATGAGCAGCCGTCCGAGCCAAAGAGATACCCAGTAAGTGATGGAAGCGCCCAGCCAGGAGCCAAACGTTCCCGCCGCGAGAACGCCCCAGAGATTAAGTTCGCCCTGCTTCGCGAGGAAGGCTGCCGGCGGAATGACGATCTCGCTCGGGACGGGGAAAATCGAACTCTCCATCGCCATTAAGACGACCACTCCTCCGTAGCCCCAATGTTGGACCCAGCCGAACCAGATTTGTAGAAGATGATGCACTTTGGATTGCCGACAGCCGACCTCTGACCTCAGAGTGTCGACGCATGTGTTTGTTGCCTTCCCCTTTCCATCCGGACGCGGCCTCGGGCAATTCGAATTTGGAATGATTTATCGACGGGTTTTCCAATACTATCGAAAGTTCGCCGGCGCGACCGCTCTCGGTCTGCTCTTCTCCTTCGTGGCGATTGGCCTCAATCTGCTCAAGCCGTGGCCGCTCAAGATTATCGTGGATCAGATACTGCCACATGGCGACGCGGTGCAGCGTCTGCGAATCGCCCTTCCCATCGGTGAGGTCGGGCTGCCGCCGCTCGGGGCTCGACAGATCGTCTTGCTGCTTTGTTTTGGCCTCGTCCTCCTTCAGGTCTTCTGGGGTCTTTGCAATTTGGCCAGCAACTACATTTTCGTTCGCGTGGGTCTCCAGGCCCTCTTGCGTCTGCGAACGGAACTTTATGCTCACCTGCAACGGCTCTCGCTCAAATTCCATGAGAGCCGGCGCTCGAGCGATTCGAGCTTCCGCGTTGCTTACGATTCGCAAGCCGTGCAAACGATTTATAACAAGGGCTTCACTTCGATTTTCGCCTCCATTCTTACGCTCATCGGCATCTTCCTCGTCATGCTGCGGATGGACTGGCAGCTGGCTTTGCTATCTCTCGCCGTCGTCCCGCTCCTGATCGCCGCAATTTATTTCTATGCGCACCGCATTCGTCGCGAATCGACGCTGATTCAGGAACAGGAAAGCGCCCTGCTCACGCAAGCGCAGGAGGGCCTGATGTCGATTCGTCTTGTGCACGCCTTCGGACGAGAAGAGTTCGAGGTCGCGCGTTTTCACGAACAGGCTCGTGGCAGTCTCGCCGCCAACCTTCGCCTTACTCTCACGAACGTGCAGAGCGCGCTCGTCATCAGCACACTGGTCGTCCTGGGAACGGCGGCGATGTATTATCTCGGCACTCTGCATGTGCTCGCGGGCACTTTGTCGCTTGGTTCCCTCCTTCTCTTTAGCGCCTACGTGGTGATGCTCTACCAACCGCTGGAGTCGCTTACTTACACCGCCTGGGCAATGGAAGGGGCTACGGCGGGCGCCCATCGCTGTTTCGAAGTGCTGGATCGACGCGACGATGTGGTCGATCTGCCGAACGCGCGGTCGATCACCGCGACCGCGGGCGCAATTATCTTTCAAGATGTCAGTTTCGGCTACCACGATGAACGCGCTGTTCTGCATCACATCGATCTCGCAATTCAACCGCATCAGATCGTCGCCCTCGTCGGCGGCACCGGCGCGGGGAAAAGTACCCTCCTCAGTCTCGTTCCGCGATTTTACGAACCGAGCTCGGGTGAAGTCACACTCGATGGATCTAATCTGCGCGAGTTGACTAAAAGTTCCCTGAGGGCGCAGATCGCCATCGTCCTGCAGGACACTCTGCTTTTTTCCACCACGGTGCGCGAAAATATTGCCTATGGGCGACCCGGCGCCACCGAGGAAGAAATCATCGAGGCGGCTCGCCGGGCCGAGGCCGACGCTTTTATTCGCGCTCTGCCGCAGGGTTACGATAGCGAAGTCGGGGAGCGTGGCGGACATTTGAGCGTGGGGCAGCGCCAGCGTATCGGCATCGCGCGCGCTTTTTTAAAGAACGCGCCGATTCTTTTGCTCGACGAACCAACCTCGGCTCTTGATCCCACGACCGAGTCGGCCATCATGGAAACGATTCGGGAGTTAATGCGCCACCGCACCACGCTTATGGTTACGCATCGCCTGGCCACGATTCATCACGTTGATCAAATCGTTGTCCTGGAGCAGGGCCGCGTCGTCGAGATCGGTCGCGGTGAGGAACTAGTCGCGCGTGGCGGTGCCTATGCTCGACTGCATCGCTCGGGCAATTTCCCTTCATGAGTAACGTCCTGCCGGATCGGCGCGTGGAACAGGACTGGTGGCCCCAGCCGATCCCCGCGAATGTCGACTTCGGAGAAGGTTTCTATTGTGAAAGTGCGCAGATTTTTCGACACCTGCGCACCACCGCCCCGCACGCGGTCAGGATCGGAAATCATGTCTCCTGTTACGCTGGCTGCTCGTTCTCGTTAGGTCAGAATGCTCGTGTCACCATCGGCGACTTTACCCTTCTCAACGGCGCTCTCATCATGGCGGAAGAGTGCATCGAGATCGGCTCCCATTGTCTTATCTCCTGGAATGTGGGCATCGCCGATTCCGACTTCCATCCCCTCGCCCCTGCGCAACGGTTGATCGATGCCAGGGCTCTGGCCCCCTATTTGCCCGATCGTCCTCCTCGGCCGCGCTTACGGACCGCGCCCGTGGTGGTATCCGACAACGTCTGGATTGGGATGAACGCCGTTCTCCTCAAAGGCGTGACCGTGGGCGAAAATTCCGTGGTGGCTGCCGGCGCCGTTGTGACCAAAAGCGTGGCGCCAAATTGCGTCGTCGCCGGCAATCCTGCGGTCGTGGTCAAGGAGTTGTAGGCTGTGCCACCGCTGGTCTGACTCTGTAACCCGCGCCCGCGCGAAAATGAAACGAAAGCGCATCATCGTCATGGGGTTCATGGGATCGTGCCCGATCGCGGGAGTGATCTGGCAACACCTGCATTACATCGTCGGGCTGCAGCGTCTCGGTCACGACGTTTATTACATCGAAGATTCCGCCCGGCTTCCCTACGATCCGGTTACTTTCGAAGTGAATAACGAATACGGTTATGCCGCGAGTCTTCTTAGCCGTCTGGCGGATGAATTTGGCTTTGCCGGCAAATGGTCGTTTTGCGCCCGCTACCTGCCCGAGCTTCCCACGGTGGGTCTGTCTCTCACCAGGATCCGCCGCCTTTACCGCTCGGCCGACGCGATCTTCAACGTTTGTGGGACGCAGGAGTTCAACGACGACCTCCTCCGAAGTGAACGCATCATTTATCTGGAAAGTGATCCGGGCGTCGAACAGGTGAAAGTCGATCACGGTGACCCGAAGGCGATAGACTACCTTTCGCGCCATCATGCTCTTTTTACCTTTGGAGAAAACGTGGGCACGGAAGATTTTCCCGTTCCCGCCCACAACCTTTCGTGGTTGCCGACGCGACAACCCGTCGTTCTCGACTTCTGGCGAACGACGCGAGCGCCCGGGCAGGCGGCTCTCTTCACCACGATCGCAAATTGGTCCACCAGCGGCCTGAAAGATATTTCCTGGCGAGGCGAGCGCTACCTCTGGAGTAAATCGCGCGAGTTCGTCCGCTTCATCAAGGCTCCGCAAGCGGCCAAGGAACCGTTTGAACTGGCGACCGATATTAAAGACAAAAAAATTCGCGATCGATTTCTCGCCCACAACTGGCAACTGCGACTCCCGCATCAGTTGAGTGTGAGCTATCAGAGCTATCGCCAATACATTCGGCGATCAAAGGGCGAGTTCACCGTAGCCAAGGATCAGTACGTCCGCCTGCGCACTGGATGGTTCAGTGATCGCAGCGCCTGCTACCTTGCCGCCGGCCGCCCTGTCATCACTCAGGATACTGGTTTTGTGCGCAACTATGGCGGATCGGGCGGGCTCTTCGGCTTCTCGCGTCTGGGAGAAATATCCGAAGCAGTGCGCGCGATCAACGCCGACTATCGCAAACACTCGCGCGCGGCGGCCGCGCTCGCGCGCGAACTCTTCGACGCGGAGACGGTGCTGAGATCGGTGCTCGAGCGGGCGGGTATCTAGGTGGCTTGCAGCAAATCGCCAGTCGAGCTAGCTTCGCCGCTACTTTCTCCTGATGAGCGACCCAGCCGATTGTATTTTGCCGAATCCGCGTTTCGCCGGCGGCCAATAATCAAGTCCGGAATATCGAAAAAGGGCTAATGTCTTCGCACCAGAGTTGCTGCTCTCCTACTGTCTGAGCGCGTCCTGACCTCGGTAGCCCATGAAGAGATTCCTTTTTGTTATTTGTAGTTTTCTCGCCGGCGCGATGGCTCTCGCCGTGGTGCAGGAGGATACTCCACCCATGCCGGGGCCATCCCTGGGCGAGGGCTCCCCGCCAGCGAAGGCGTCGCCGCCTCCTCCGCCCGCGCCGGCCGCGATTGTCGTCACCGCGCCGCAGCAACCGAATGGCAAAGTGCAAAAGAGCCTCGTGAGGATTACTGCCACCGAGGTGGAACCGGACTACCGTGCGCCCTGGAATACCGGTGCGATCGGACGTGGAGTTGGCGCGGGGTTTGTCGTGCAGGGTCCAGCTATCCTGACTAATGCCCATGTCGTCAGTAACGCCAAATTTCTGACGGTCGAGCGCGAGGGAGATCCTAATAAATATCCAGCCCGCGTCCTTTTCGTGGCACATGATTGCGATCTGGCCTTGGTCACCGTCGAACCCGCGCCTGATTTCTTTCGCGACATGGTGCCGCTAACTCTTGGCGGCATCCCTGAACTGGAATCTACCGTGTCGGCCTATGGCTACCCTATCGGAGGCGAACGGATGTCGGTCACCGCCGGGATCGTTTCGCGGATCGACTTTCAACTTTATAGCCACTCCTCCATCGACCAGCACCTGGCGGTGCAAATCAGTGCCCAGATCAACCCAGGAAATAGCGGGGGTCCCGTAATGCAGAATGGGAAAGTCGTGGGCGTGGCCTTCCAAGGGTATAGCGGAGACGTCGCCCAAGGCGTGGCTTACATGATCCCCACGCCGGTGATCAGGCGATTCCTGACTGACGTGAAAGACAAACGCTACGATCGTTATGTCGATCTGGGCCTGACCTATTCCAAGCTGCAAAATCCTGCTTACCGCCGCTATCTCGGATTAAAGGACGATGGACGCGGCGTGGTGGTCGACAGTGTCATTGCTGCCGGTTCTGCGGGGAAAACGTTGCAACAGGGAGACGTTCTGCTGGCCATCGATGATCATCCGATCGCGAGCGACGCTTTTGTCGAACTCGAAGGAGAGCGGGTCGAGATGCCGGAAATCGTCGAGCGAAAATTCAAAGGTGATAAAGTAAAATTCGATCTTATTCGCGATCACAAGCCCATGACGGTCAACCTCCAACTTGATACCGTCTGGCCTTACCTGACCCTGGGTCTGCACTACGATGTGAAACCTCGCTACATCGTTTACGGCGGGCTGCTTTTCCAACCACTCTCCCGCGATCTGATGGACGCCTACCAGGTCTCTGATTTGCGGGTGCGGCACTTCTTCGACTCCTTTGTTCAGGAACAGATCTATCTTCAGCATCCCGAAGTAATCGTGCTTACGAATATTCTACCCGACCCAAGTAACACTTATCTTGCTCCCTACCGTGCGAGTATTGTTGACGAAGTTAACGGAAAGAAGATTGCCACGCTAAAGGATCTGGCAGCCGAGTTTGCCACGACCCCCGACCGGTTCGTCATTAAAATGATCGGAGACGGTCCGCCGCTGGTGCTGGATCGCGGGGAAGTGGAAGCGGCTCGTGAGCGCATTCACAGTCGCTACAACGTGCTAGAGGAGCAGAATCTGGAGGAGCAACCGCTTGCCACCGTTACGGCAGCGGACTCTCCCGATCCCAAGTCAAGATGAGCAGGATATTCTCCTTATTGATTGCGAGCGCGCTGCTGACCGCTCCGGCTCTACTCGGTGCGAAGGACAAGGTCGTCGCGCAACAGACGGCCGTGCAGCCGCGAGCAGTGTCGCTCGTTCGCGTCAACGTGACCGGGCAGGCTTTCGATTACTTCCGGCCTTGGCAAAAACGGGCTCCCTTTACCAAGCGGGCGCTGGGTGCGGTACTTTCGCAGGGGCGCGTCCTTGTTACCGCGGACCTGGTTTCGAATCAGAACTACGTCGAACTCGAGCAGTCAGAGTCGGGGGAAAAGATGGCGGCGACGGTCGAGGTTATCGACTACGAAGCTAATCTGGCGCTCCTGCAACCGGAGGATAAGAAATTTCTGGATGGGATGGCACCCTTGGAAATCGCCACGGATACAGCGGTGGGAGATCGCCTTTCCGTGCTGCAGCTTGAGTCGACTGGGACCCTGGTCATGAGCGATGGTCTGCTCACGGGCGTTCAGGTCACGCGTTACCCCACAGATGTGGGGGAGTTTCTCACCTATCGCGTAAGCATCGCTCTGCAGTATCGCGATAATAGCTACACCGTTCCGTTAATTAAGAATAACAAGCTCGCTGGGCTGTTGTTGCGTTATGACCCGCGCTCGCAGGTCATGGATGTCATCCCGCCCGCTGTCATCACCCATTTCCTCAAGGATGCCGGGAGCGCGACTTACGGAGGCTTTCCCAGCGTGGGATTTGACTACTTCCCGACCCGCGATCCTCAGCTACGAAAGTATGCCGGTGAGACGGGTAACGGCGGCGGGGTTTACGTCACGGGAATAGAGCCGGGTGCCGCCGTCCAGAAAGCGGGCTTACAGGTGGGCGACATCGTCACCGGCATCGGCGATTTTGCGATCGATCAGAACGGAAACTACAACGATCCGGTTTTTAAGAAGCTATCGTTTACCAATCTCTTGACCACGCGCGCGTTTGTCGGAGACAAAGTACCGTTCAAGGTGTTGCGACAGGGCCAGGAACTACCGCTCGAAGTTACTCTTGTGCATCGCGCTCCGGAAGATTACGTCGTGCCACCTTACTCTCGCGATGCGGCGCCGAAGTATTTTGTCCTTGGCGGGATCTTTTTTCAGGAACTGACCCGCCAGTATCTACGCGAGTTCGGCGCGAACTGGATGAAAGAGGCGCCGCCCCGCTTTGTCTATCTCGACCGTTTCCAATGGGAGATTTTTCCTGAAGGCCAGCGCCGTGTTGTTATCCTCAGCCAGGTTCTGCCCACGAACGCGACTCTGGGCTATGACGACGTCGGCTATGCGGTGGTGACGAAGGTAAATGGGAAAGAGATTTATTCCTTGCGTGACCTTACTGACGCGACCAGGGAATCGAGCGATGGATTTATCAAGATTGAAACGGAAGAGGATCCGAAGCTGATTATTCTGGATGCGGCACAGGTCCGAGCGGAGGAACGAGGATTGCGTGAGAGTTATGGGATCCCCAGCCTGCAGCGGCTGGAATAGCGACTGGCCGCGGAAGCATCATTCCGTGTCATCCACAGCGGCGAGAAACGCGCGAACTTCATCTTTGTAATCCCGGAAAGGATCGCTCATCATCATTGCATGATTGGGGCCGCAGGTGATCGAGTCCCAGTTGATGATGTAGGGCCGGCGCGAATCGCGAAAGTGACGGACAGCTTGCGCGCGACCCGCCGCCCGCGAGTTGGTCGGCGGCCGCAACATGGCGCCTTTCACGCGAGCGCTTTCGTTCCAATCGTTGATCCGTTTGCCTCCCTTCATCTGA
>JBDTXE010000050.1:0-10212 GCA_040006335.1 Verrucomicrobiota bacterium
GGTCAGCATTCCGGCTCCTTCGCGATGCCGAAGCGTGAGAAAATCGGCGCTCAGTAGCGGAATGTTCGCGCCACCAATTATTTTCTCAGCCTCAATTTAGAGCACACCCGGCCTTGGTTGCCCTGCGAAGCGTTAGCCACTGCTTAAACGATTCCAGGGTTGCTTCTAGGAGCGACGGCATTTTGTTGCCCCAGCCGCCAGGCGGGACACGCCTGCGGGCCCCGGAGGCCAAGTGCGGCGAGATGGCCGGTTGGTTGAGGCCCGGGGTCGAAGGGGCTGGCCCTCGCCTCCACTCTGAGGGATGTCGGTTCGCTCGACCGCACTTTAGCTCCTATTCCTACGTCAATGGTTTGCTACAGGCTTCCTCCCGTTTCTATGTCATCCGTGGCACGTGCAGGCACGGAGAGCCGGTATTCGCAGGAAGTCAGGGTTTAACAATCGGGGACGCGTGCTTTGGACGGGGGAGCGCCGTTAAATCGCTTGCACCGCTTTGGGACGCCGCGAGTGGCATCTTCGCTGCTATTAAAACCAACAGTAAAGATGGTTGTAATAAGGCTGTTGCTTCTTCGTTCATTCTTCCCTAGGCTATTTTCTTTCCTCCTTGTCGTTGCAGTTCACTCTTGTCGTGCTGGCTCGACGGTTGTGGTGGTGTCGGCCACGCCCTACGATGGCCAGATGGAACGAATCGTTCCTTTTTTGGTACCTACCACGAATAGCTGTGAGGCAGGTTTTGGCATAGAGCTAGCAAACCAGTGGCTGCGAGAATTACGCAGAATCCCCTACGGCTATTCTCGGGAGTGGAGGACTCCGCGTGAGGTTGCTGGCGATCTCGTGGCGGATTGCAAGGGGAAGGCGGTGTGCCTGTATGAGCGGATGCGATTGCATGGCGAGCGGGATGTTCAGCTTGTCATTGGAAAGCGGCTGCCTAACAGCCGAGTGACCCATACGTGGGTGACGTGGAAGACAACGGCGGCAACCTATGTCCTCGACCCCACGCTCAGTGGAGTTGCTTATGACACTCGTCAGCTCCCGAGTGACCAGTATGTGCCCTATTTCCTTTATTCGGGATCTCAGAAGTTCCGTGCGGTGCCTAGCGACGAGGCATTAGCTAGTCTCTAAGCGATATTCGCCGGGGTGGCCAGGTGCTTGGTCATGTAAAAGGCGGAAGTTTTCATGTGTCCCGATGGCGGAGTGCGAAAAATGTGCAGAATTCGGCCTCCGCAATCTACGTTGGGTGCTCGGTTCGCGATTACTCGAAACCGACCATTGGTCGCTTGGAGTTTGATTCTTTCGATTGCTGGTGGTTTCGTTTTGTGAGGACTAAAGCGCGGCTTTCACCGTCTGAAAAATCTCGGTTTGATCGATCACGCCGCGTATTCTCTCTGTCCCCAGCCCGGTTCCGCTGACGATGGGATCAGCGACTGCATTCAACGCATCCGAAGCACCGAGCGCCGCCGGTTCCGTTACCAGCTGATTCTTGTCTTGGGTGTTGGCCGGCCTGGCATTGGGACCAGTAGCCCAGGTTATCCAGGGCTGTCCGGAGGAATTGAGACCCAGAATCGCGACACCACTGTCGTAACGATTTGGAAATCCGTTCACATTCATCCCGCCGATGGCGACGTCTCCCGCGACGATGATGGCGGCTTTGCTCCCGGCGTATTCCCGCGCGGCCTGCACAGCGTGATCTAGTTCAAGTGTTTCGCGCAGTGTTCGCTCGCCCAGATTCTGCGAAGCTGCTTTTCCCATCAGGTGCGCATTCACCACCAGAAGGTAACCGCGTCGATTGAGTTGCAGGAGAGTGATGGCGTGACGAACCATTTCCGCCAGCGCTGGTTTATTTGTGCGCGCTGCGACTTCGTCGCTGAAAGGCAAATCACCGTCGGCAAACAGACCGAGGACGCGTGGTCGTTGCCAGGCTGAGATCGTCTCGAAATCTGTTACCCGGCGTAGCACCCGCATTCCGCCCGTCCCCTTTACGAATTCAGAACCGCCGCCCCCAAGGGCGACATCGATCGCAGACGAGTCCAGTAGCGCCGCGGCGATGCCGCTGCTTTGCCGGACGCTGGCGGCGTGAGCATAGAATGGTGCAATACTATTATTCGTTAGACTGCCATCGGAGATGATTCCGGTCGATCTTCCGGCCGCATGTGCCAGTTCCAGGATTGTGACCAAGGCGGCGCCGCTCGGTTCCGTGGCCACGGCGCCATTCTTTACTTTCACCCCGGTGGCGATGGCAGACGCGGCCGCGGCTGCGTCGGGAACGGCGAAGTCGAGCGAATAGTTTCGCGCTCGCGCCGAATATTCCAGGGCATCGATCGCGAGGGTGGCGTCGGCTCCGCCGCTGTAGATGCGTGTCGCCGCCAGTCGTTCCGAAGTTAATCCCTCCCCGAGGAAAAGAATGATCGCGAACGGCTTTTGCACCACCCAGGTCTGGAAGTAGAGGACGCCGAGCGCGCCGAAAAGCGCGAGACAAACGAGCGCCAGAAGCTGGTTACGCCACTTCACGGCGCGATCTCAATCAGCTGGTGGCACGCTGTCAATCCTCCACCCGTGGGAAATCGCTTGTCTCGCGGGGGCATGACGGCAGATTGCGCGGCGTGAGTCACCCTGTCATGCTCATTATTCGCGACGGTTGGGGTATTAACCCGGCGGGGCGTGCTGGAGCGGAGGCCAATGGCGACGCCACGATGCTCGCGCGCACCCCGTTCCACGATGATCTTTATGCGAAATATCCGCTTAGTAGGTTGAGTGCGAGCGGCCTCGATGTCGGACTCCCTGCCGGACAAATGGGGAACTCGGAGGTCGGTCACCTCAACCTCGGCGCCGGTCGGATTGTTTACCAGGATCTGACCCGTATAAACAAAGCAATTGCGGAAGGTGATCTACAGCGCAACGTCGTGCTGCAGGAAACTCTGGCTCAGGCGAAAGGCGGCCGCCTGCACTTGCCCGGACTTGTCTCGGAAGGCGGTGTCCACAGCCATTACACGCATCTGCTCGCGCTCGCTCGAGCGGCGCGGGAAGCGGGGGTGAATGAAATCTTTGTTCACGCCTTCACCGACGGGCGTGACGCTTCCCCTACCGGCGGAGCGCTTGTCTTACGCGAGTGCGCGGTCGCCTTGGAGGAAGTGAACGCCGAAATAGTGACGGTGGTCGGCCGCTACTTTGCCATGGACCGCGATCGACGCTGGGACCGAACGAAGATGGCGTGGGACGCGATCGTCCTGGGTCGTGGTCAAACCGTATCCACTTCGCCAGCGGCAGCGTTGGAGGCTGAATACGCTCGCGGTGTCACGGACGAGTTCATGCCGCCGCTCATCTTTTCGCACGCCGACGAACAGCTTGTGCGCGACGGTGACAGCGTTCTTTTCTTTAATTTTCGCGCCGACCGCGCCCGCCAACTCTCGCAGGCGTTCCTACTTTCCGATTTCGCCGGCTTCGATCGGACGGTTTGGCCGCGGGTGCATTACACCACGCTGACGCAGTACGATGCGACTTATCCTTCGCCCTATGTCTTCGCGCCGGAGAAGCTCGCGCATATCCTCGGCGAGGTCGTGAGTGCGGCGGGGAAGAAACAGCTGCGTATTGCTGAAACCGAGAAGTATCCGCATGTCACCTATTTTTTTAATGGTGGAATCGAGCACGCCTTCGCAGCGGAAGATCGCAAGATTGTCCCTTCGCCGAAGGTAGCGACCTACGATCTTCAGCCGGAGATGAGCGCGCAGGCGGTGACCGACGATGTCTGTGCCCAGATGGCAGACTACGATCTGATCATTCTGAATTTTGCGAACCCGGATATGGTCGGCCATACCGGGGTAGTGCCAGCCGGGATCGAGGCAGTTGAGAGAATCGATGCTTGTGTCGCCCGCATCATTCCGAAGCTGCTCGAGCTCGAAGGTAAGGCTTTGATTACGGCCGATCACGGCAATTGCGAGCTGATGCGCAATCCCGACGGTTCCCCTAACACCGCTCACACCACGAATCTCGTTCACTTACTTTACGTGGCTCAAGACGCGGCTCAGTTCACCTGCCGTGATGGCATTCTCGCCGACGTCGCTCCGACGCTGCTCTTCCTGCTCGGTTTGCCGCAACCGCCGGAAATGACGGGCAAGAATCTGCTCGTCCGACGAAGTGATCGCGACGCCGAAGAGATGGGCTGACGGCGCTGGCGGACTGAGAACCGATTCTGCTTCCTCTCAGGCTCGGCGAAGAACATCCCATCTGTGGCAAGAAAGACTCAGATCTGCGTCGCGCCTCGTCCTAAATGATCCAGCTTTCAACAAAGCGAGCGACGCTCCAGCGTAATGCTGTCGCGCGTGATCTGAAGCTCACGATTCAGCGCGCGCGTGGCGGCGGTCGCGACTCGATCGAAGAAGCAAGTCTGGTTCTGTGGCGACAACTCGTGCCAGCAGGGTTTGGTTCGCAGCTCAAGCCGATCGCCACACTCGACTAACAAACCCCAGCCCGAAGGTCTCTCCGAACCGCTGAGCGCTTCCGGCATCACCAGGTAAAAGAGATTGGCGCAACCATAGCGCGATAATTTCTCAAACTTGGTGTGCGCCAGCAGCCGCTCCTGCAACGCTGCCTCCTGGCGAGTAACGCGGGTGTGGGAAAGATGATGTAATCGACTGAAGTCGAACGGATCGAAGTCCGGGAAAAGAGACTCGCCTGTCCGGAGCGTCGGGTAGTGCACCCGCAGGTTGCGTTCGATGGTGTGCGCGCGCCGCTGGAGCGCAGCCACTTGCGCGGCGGCGGTCATACTGTTGCAGTTATCGCGCTGTAAATCCGAGCGCGCCTGCTTGCATTCGAACACCGCCGCTCGATCCCCATCGCGATATCGGCCGAAGGCGGCGATATCCGCCCGATAGCGACATTTTGGGAGGCAGACTTCCACCGCGCAGATGGAATAACCCCGCGCTTGCGCCCAAATCATCGCCAGCCGCTTGAGTCGCGCGTGCGCCGCGGTTTCGCCTCGTTTTGCTTTCAGCTCTGCAGCCATTCCATCAATTCCAATGCCCAATAGGTGACAATGAAATCTGCACCCGCGCGTTTCAACGCGGTCATCGTCTCGAGCACCGCTGCGCGCTCGTCGACGACACCTTTTTCCGCGGCCGCTTTGATCAGAGCGAATTCTCCACTGACGTGATACACCGCGGTAGGTCGGCCGAAACGCTCCCGCACTCGCCACAGAATATCGAGATACGGCAGTGCGGGTTTGATCAGGACGATGTCCGCGCCTTCCGCGAGGTCGAGTTCCACTTCGCGCAACGCTTCCGCTGCATTGGCCGGATCCATCTGGTAGGAACGGCGGTCGCCAAACTGCGGAGGGCTTTCGGCCGCCTCCCGGAAAGGTCCGTAGAAAACCGAGGCGAACTTCGCCGCGTAGCTCATGATCGCGGTTTGATCGTAGCCAGCTTCATCGAGCGCGCCCCGCACGGCCGCGATGCGGCCATCCATCATGTCGCTGGGCGCGACCACATCCGCCCCGGCCGCGGCATGCGCGACGGCGGATTTGGCGATCAATTCCACGCTTGGATCGTTCAGAACTTCATACTGCTCGCCGTCGCGCTTGATCACGCCGCAATGGCCGTGGTCAGTGTATTCACACAGGCACACATCGGTGATGACCACGAGCTCCGGGGCGCATTGTTTGATCGCCCGCACCGACGCGGGAACGACGCCTGCGGGATCGTGTGCTGAGCTCGCCTGAGCATCTTTCTCCCTCGGAATGCCAAAGAGCAGAACAGCCTGAATACCAGCAGCGTGTGCGCGCCCCGCGACTTCTCCGATTTCCGCCACGGCATATTGGCGCACGCCTGGCATGCTCGCGATTTCGCGACTGCGTTCGATCTTTTCACTCACGAAAAGCGGAAGCACAAAGTCGTGCCGATGCAGATTTGTTTCGCGAATCAGATTGCGCAGAGCCTGAGTGCGGCGTAAACGGCGGGGACGATGGACGAGCACAGCGCGAGGCTACGCGCACGTTTCCGCGCCCGCAAGCGGGCGGAGGTGTAGATGCGCTCCGCCGAGTTCCTTCTCGTCGACGTCAGCAACTCGTTTACGAAAGTCGCGTTTTCCTCACGGGCTCGCGTGGGTCCGTCCCAGCGTCTCCCAACCGCGCAATGGAAGGCGGCGGAGATCGATAAAATATTAGCCGCGCGAAATGTTGCAACCGTCGTGGCATGCTCTGTCGTTCCTTCGCAAGACGCCGAGCTCGAGCGCGGCGTGGACGGCCGGAATCTGATTTGGCTGACGGCGCGCTCACGTCTCAATGTGCGGATCGAATACCCGCAGCCGCAAACGATCGGCGCTGATCGACTGGCCAATGCGGTGGCTGTGACGGAGCTTTATGGAACGCCGGCGATTGTAATCGATTTCGGCACCGCCGTTACCTTCGACATCGTCTCGGCGGAGGCGGCCTATGTCGGTGGTGTCATTGCGCCAGGCCTCGCCTCGATGACAAACTTTCTTTACCAGCATACCGCTTTGCTTCCACGTATCTCTCTGCGAGAGCCTCGCCGCGCCGTGGGGAAGACGACCCGCGAAGCCATGCTCGCCGGCGCCGTCTTCGGCTATCGCGGGCTGGTGCGCGAAATCCTTAAGCAAATCCGGAGGGAGCGGTTTACCCGACGTCACGTGCACGTGGTCGCGACCGGTGGATATGCCAGCTTGATTGCGCGAGAACTTCCCGAGGTCGGTGTCGTGCGAGAGAATCTCACCCTGGAAGGATTGCGGCTGGTGGGGTTGATGAACTCTCAAAAATAGCGGAAACATCCGCTGAATCTTCGCGCACATCGCTTTGGACTGAGGGAGAAATCACTTGTCAGTTTCCTCCGGCGGCATTCTTATCCATAATAGGATGAGCACACGAAGAGGGGCGATGTTTTGCATTCTTCTCCTCATCACCGGCACCGCCCATGGCGCGCTTGGGGTTGTGCTCGGCACGACTGACACGCTTCCATTCGCTCAGGCGGAATCGCAAAAACCGCATGACATCGCTCTCATGCCACCGCTTACGATCTCTGGATCGTCCGTTTATCATCGTAACTGGCTTACGAAAAACGACGAGGCTCTCGTCGCCTTTACTTCTGTAGAGCTTGCTTCAGCGCCGCAGGAGTCGACTACGCTGGCAATCGAACCGAGTCCGATCCCGGGGACGGAGTCGGCGGCCGCCCCGAACCAAAATACGCCTTCTCCAGCGCCAGCTCGCGGAGGTGCCGAAGTTGAAAAAACGGCCGCCCAAATTCCGATTGCGCCAGAGCCGGCGAGAGCGTCTAAAATATCAGACATGCGCAACCCGTCTCTCCCTCCGGGTTCGAAGGGGACAACACCACTGCAGGCGGAAGAGCCTCGTTTGAGGGATCGTCTTCCATTTTGGAAGGCTTTGCTGGCTGGCGGGTTTGTGCTCGGCGGGTTGGGTATTGTCTGGACGTTTTCTCCGCAGATTCGGCGGCGCGCGTTACGTAAGCTGCCACCGGGGTCGGACGGCGTTCCGGATGCGTTGGCCGCGGAAGGAGCTGTTGCCTTGGAGGACGAGACGGCCTCCACCTTTTTCCGATTGCCGAACATCAACCGCAAGCTTCCGCGCGACAGCATCGATTCAGGAGAAGGGCGGGAGACTGGAGCGGCGGAGGAAATCGATGATCCTCGCGTCGAGGAATGCGATAAAACGCGCGTGCCCTTTCGACCGATCGCGCTGCATGAGTCCAGTCCGTTGCTTGAAAACGGACACACGGAAATTCTGTGGAGTAGAAATAAAACAACTGGTTCCGCAACGGCTGAGATGGAGGAACACTCCTGTGCATTGGCCGATCCGCTGTCGGAAAAAATCACCGGCGATTTCTTACACCCTGCGGGTGAGGGCGCGTCATTCGCACCCGCGATTCACATCGGCGAAATCGCGGCCGAGTCATCTGCGATAGACGAATCAAATAATTCGCAGACTTTCGATGGCGTTGGGAACGAGCAGTTGTCCGAACCGGTCGATCAAGGACAGCCGGTCCCGCATCAAATTCTCGCTTCAGAGATGGCGGCAGACTACTTTTCGGTAGGCGCCCGCTTTGGTAGTTCCGAGGAATCACTGAACGCAGGTTTGTCTCAGGTCAAAGACGTCGCGTATTCTGCCACCGACCGAGGCGAGACGTTTTCGGAAGCCGGCGACGAGGATTTCCGACCTCGGATTTCTCAAATTTTTCCCACTTTTTCACCCTCAATCGATTCTGCAGAGGGGATCGATCGACGGGAACCGCCCCTTGCGGAATCATCGCCGTTGGGAGAGCCTAACATCGCAGAAACCGTCATCATCCAAGCCATGTCTCTTATGCCCGAAACCACGTTTGCTCCACAACCCACCAACAACGACAACATGCCTGAAACCGCACAGCCTCCAGCTCGCGCCACGGCGCCCGCGCCTCAAACGGCGAATTCTCCCTCCACTCCGCAACCAGCGAGCAACTCCCCGCAGGCGGGCGGAGGCGGAATGCAGACCGCCGTCCAGATCACGCTCTCCTGTGAGATCGCCTCGATGCAACTTACGCCCACCTTCAAAATGGGCGCGCTTCAGCTGCGTCCTGCTTCCAAAGTAGTGACGATGCGGCTCGCACCTGCTCCGGGCCAGCAGCAGTCGGCCATGAATCTGCAGGTCAACTTCGAGATTTCGAAGGTGCAGCCCGGTCCGGGCACGTTAGGGCAGATTCGGCTGAACCCTTCTCAGCAGCAAAAACCACAATTGCTCGGCACGCCTTCCCTCGGCATTTCGGGCTTGCAGCTCGTTTCTGGTTTCGAATCCGCGCCGTTGCAGTTAACGCCGCAACAGCAAGGTCAGCCTTCGGTTCAGCTCACCGCCGCGTTTCAGATTTCGACGGTCGAATTTTCGCCGACTTTCGACATCGCTGGCATCATTCTGAACGCGATCGGAAAAAGCGTTTCGCTGCAGCTCCCTGGCGCGGGGGCGAGCACCATCGAAGGCGCGCCCGTCTTCGAAATCGTCAACATCCAGCTTACGCCCAACGGTGAGATCGCCCTGTTGCAGTTGAGCCCGGCCGGTGGCCGGCGGAGTTAAGAGCAAATTTAAATAGGACCGCGCGGGAGGACCGCCCGCGTGGTCCTATTTTCCCCGTAGCAAGCGCCCACGATTGAGGGCCCGCAGCGCCGGGACGGTGAACTCGCCATTCTTCCGGATAAGCTTGCCGTCGAACCAGATCTCCCCCCCACCGAATTCCGGTCGTTGGATGTTCACCATGTCCCAGTGGACCTGGCTGCGATTGCCGTTGTCCGCGCTTTCGTAGGCCTGGCCGGGAGTGAAATGGAACGAACCAGCGATCTTCTCGTCGAACAGAATGTCGCGCATTGGCCGGATGATGTGGGGATTGAAGCCTAACGAGAACTCGCCGATGTAGCGCGCCCCTGCATCCGCGTCGAGCACTTCGTTCAGCTTCTTCGTCTCGTTGCTGGTGGCGTTCGTTACCTTCCCCTGGTCGAATTCCAGCCTGATATTGTCGAACCCCGTCCCCTGATAGATCGAGGGCACGTTAAAGGTGACGAAGCCCTGCACCGAATCGCGCACCGGCGCGGTGAATACTTCCCCGTCAGGAATGTTCCGGTCGCCGCCACAGATGACGGCGGGAATCTTCTTGATGCTGAAGCGAAGCTCCGTCCCGGGGCCGTTGATTTCCACCCGGTCCGTTTTCTCCATCAGACTCTTCAGCGCCCTCATCCCCGGCTGGAGCTTGCGGTAATCGAGGGTGCAGACCTCGAAGAAGAAATCTTCAAACGCTTCCGTGCTCATGCTCGCGAGCTGAGCCATCGCCGGCGTCGGCCAGCGCAAGACTACCCATTTCGTCTTCCCCACGCGCTGGTCCTGCACCGGCCGCATTTTTTTAGCGATCAACTTCAACTTTTCCGCCGGCACATCGGCCATCTCGGTAATGTTATGGCTGCCGCGGAGCGCGATGTACGCGTCCATCCCTTTCATTCGCGCCAGCTCGTGCCTGGCCAGATATTTCAATTGCGCCTCGTCCGTTCCCAGCGCCAGCTCCCGGCCGACCCGCGCATGCTGAAGCTGCACGAAAGGAGTTGCGCCGCGCTTCCGTGCTGCCTGCACCAGCGCGATCGTCATCGCGTCCGGCACATCGAACGCTTCAATTAAGACCTTTTCGCCTCGCTTCAGCTCAGTCGAATATCCCGTCAGCACCGCCGCAAGCTTGTCGAATCTGG
>JBDTXE010000051.1:0-10092 GCA_040006335.1 Verrucomicrobiota bacterium
CAATCGTTTTGGAGTAAGAGTCGAGCAGCCCGTCATCGACTACCTCTCCCGTCCGAACCCCAAGGTTCAGTTGCTGTCCGGTGGAAAGATGCCGCGAGGGCAGTTGGCCAAGACGGTCCGACTAAAGGCGAAAATAAGGCGGAAACTCCGGGCGCGTTCCCTTTTGCGGGGAACGGATCGAGCGGGTTCGTGTTCACCCTAAATTTAGCACACAAGGCAAATCGGACCGTGCGCCGAACGCCCTTGCGCGCGGTCGCCGTGGTGTATGATTCGAGTCATGGAAGAGACCAGGACGACACCGCTTCGCGCTGACATCGCCGAGGCCGACAAATGGGACCTCGCCCACCTTTTCGCGGACCTCGGCAAATGGCATGAGGACGTAGCTTGGATCACCCGTGAGTATTCCCGCGTCGCGGAATGGAAAGGCCGGCTCGGCGAATCGGCTGCTTCTCTGGCCAGCCTGCTCGAGTGGGAGAAGACCCTCGACCTAAAAATCGAACGTGTTTATCACTTCGCTTCTCTCCAGCTTGCAGAAGACAGCGGCAATACTGAATACCTCGGCCGCATCGGGCAGTTGCAAAACCTGATGACCCAGATCGGCGAGGCCTCCTCCTTCGTCGCTCCCGAGATCCAGGCGATCGATGACGAGCGCTGGGCGGAATTCATGCGGGATCCCGCTCTGCAAGAATGGCAGATCAGCCTGCAAAAAGTCCGCCGGATGCGTCCGCACGTGCTGAGCGAACCCGAGGAACGATTGCTCGCGCTCGGAGCCGCCGCCCTCGCCGGTTACGATGACGCCTTTTCCCAGCTGACCGACGTCGATATGAAGTTCGGCGTTCTTCTCGACGAAAAAGGAAACGAGCGGCCGCTGACGCAGAGTTCCTACAGCTCGTTTCTGCTCAAACGCGACCGCGCCGTGCGAGAGCGCGCGTTCACGCAGTTTTATCAGGAGTTTCAGGATCATCAGTTCACCCTCGCCACTGCGCTCGCGTATTCCGTGAAGGCTGACGTATTTCGCGCCCGCGCTCGCAATCATCCCAGCGCACTCCAGGCGTCTCTCTTCCGTGACGATGTTCCGGTCACGGTTTACGACGGGCTCATCAGCGCGGTGCGAAATGGTGTTCCCTCGCTCCTGCGATATTACGAACTTCGGAAACGCGTGCTCGGCGTGGAGGAGCTGCATATCTATGACACCTACGTTCCGTTAGTTTCCGAAATTGAATCGCGCGTCAGTTTCGATGAGGCGATCGAGAAGATCACCGCTGCCCTCGCGCCGCTGGGCGATGAATATGTCCGCGCCCTCCAGGTGGGCCTGCGCGGCCGGTGGTGCGACCGTTACGAATCGAAAGGCAAACGCAGCGGCGCTTTCTCCAGCGGCAGCTACGGCGCCCCGCCGTTTATCCTCATGAATTACAAGGAGGATGTTTTCGCCGACGTCTACACTTTGGCGCACGAGGCCGGTCACTCCATGCACACCTGGTTCTCGCAACGATCACAGTCCTTCCAGGATTACGATTACCCGATCTTCCTCGCGGAAGTGGCGAGCACCTTTAACGAAGAATTGCTCACGCATTTTTTACTCGAGCAGACCGACGATCCGAAAATGCGCGCTTACATTATCAACCGGCAGATCGACGACATTCGCGGCACGCTCTTTCGCCAGACGATGTTTGCCGAGTTCGAAAAGGTGATCCACGCGCTCGAAGAAAAAGGGGAAGCGCTCACTCTGGATGTTTTCAAAACGGAATACCGGAAATTGCTCGAGGCCTATTTCGGCGAGGCGGTGGTGATCGATACCCAACTGGAACTGGAGTGCCTGCGCATCCCGCACTTCTACAACGCCTTCTACGTTTACAAATACGCCACTGGCATCTCGGCCGCAGTCGCACTCTCCCAGGGCGTTCTGCGCGGAAGTCCAGGCGCGGTGGAGGCGTATCTCGCTTTTCTCCGCTCGGGTGGCTCGAAGTTTCCGTTGGCTACTCTGCAGAATGCTGGCGTCGATATGACGATCCCGGCCCCGATCGAAGCGACCCTGACCGTCTTTGCAGAGCGCGTTACGCAGCTCGAAGCACTCCTCTAAGCCTCGAGGCCGACAGCGCGGAAACGACATTCAGTAATTCTTGGCAAGCGGGCTGCTTTGCTAGAGATCGTGGATTTTACAAGACAATTCCGCGCCGCTTGCGGCTATGCCGAGCTAGGGATGGGCAGCGAATCGATGGGCGAGCTCGATCGAATCGACGATGAGGATCAGCACCGGCCCGAAGTCCTGCAGCTCCGTCTCCATCACCTCATGCGCAAGAAGCAATGGACGCGGGCCCTCACGGTCAGTCGCAAACTTTGCAAGGTGGCGCCGCAGGCGAGTGCCGGATTTCTGCACGCCGGTTTTTGCCTACACGAGCTTGGCAAAACACATGAGGCCAAGGCCTTACTTCTAAAAGGTCCCACCGCCCTGCTCAAAGAACCGATCTATTATTATAATATGGGCTGCTACGAAGTGCTGCTCGGCAACCTTCAGGACGCACGCGTGCACTTGCAGATCAGCTTCAAGATGGACGCCACTTTTCGAGAACTGGCCAAGCACGATCCGGATCTCGAACCGCTGCGCGCCACGCTCTAGCGATCACGGTTCAAGAGAACGCAAACTTATTGCAGGCTGAGACGGTCACGACAAGTTGACCGGTGGCGTTCGACCCCGACTTTTCCCGCGATCGGGTCTCCGCCTGGTTCCGGGGAAATTTCAGCGAGAGAGGTGATCTCGGCGCCGCCGTCTCCGTTTGGCAGAACGGCATCTCAGTTCTGGAGTTGCAGGGTGGGTTTCGTGATGCCAATCGCACGCATGCCTGGTCGGCGGATACGCTTGTGCTTGTCTGGTCTGCAACCAAGGGCATCGCGAGCGCCTGCCTGCTTCACGCCCTGCAGGAGAATGCCATCGCGCTGGATCGCACAGTGGCGGAGTTCTGGCCGGAATTCGCGCAAAATGGCAAAGCGAGCATTACCCTATCCGAGCTTATTTCTCACGCCGCGGGCTTGTGCGCACTCGATCAGCCGGCGGACGTAACCGACTATGACGCGGTCATTACCGCGCTGGCGCGCCAGCAGCCGCTGTGGAGCCCGGGTTCGAGCCACGGCTACCACGCTCGGACCTTTGGCTTTCTCCTGGACGAGATTCTGCGCCGAATCGCGGGCGTTTCTCTGAGTGAATATTGGCGCCGGATTTTCGGCGAGCCGCTCGGGCTCGATTTCTGGATCGGTTTACCGGCAGAAATGAACGCGCGATGCGCCACCATTTACGCCGCCAAAGTAGGGCGACCGCCGGAGCCCGCGCAATTCTACCGCGATCTCGCGACGCCCGGAACTCTGCAACGACGAACGTTCACCTCGCCACACGGTCTGCACGCGGTGAGCGCCATGAACAAACCGCAGAATCGCGCACTCGCCCTCCCTTCCTTCGGCGGTATCGGCAGTGCGACCGCTCTCGGCAAATTTTACGCCATGCTCGCAAACGGCGGCGGACTGGAGGGAAAGCGCTTTTTCTCCGCTGCGACGATCGAGCTCATGGCCACAACCTTGTCTGATGGGACTGATCGCGTTTTCGAGATTCCGACGGCTTTCTCGGCCGGGTTAATGAAAAATCCAACGGTTCCGGCGCCCCCCATTTTTGGCCCCTCCCCGCGAGCGTTCGGTCACCCCGGCGCGGGCGGAAGCCATGCCCTGGCCGACCCCGAAAACAATCTCGCGTTCGCCTACGTGATGAATCAGATGGAACAGTCACTCCTTCCGAACGAGAAATCGTTAGGTCTGATCGCTGCGCTCTACTCGAAGCCAGTCTAGGAAAATCCGTCCTCGCCCGCCCTTTGCGCCTCGGCACGTTCCGCTCGTGCCGTCGATAACGGAAATTGTCTCAAGGGGCGAGCGAATCCTAATCTTACCCATCCGACTCACCCGCGACAGTGACGATCAATCGCCGCCGATGCGGTGCCCGGCGGTGTTCGAAGAGGAAAATTCCCTGCCAGGTGCCGAGCTGCATACGACCGCTGTTGATAGGAATCGTTTCACTCGTGCGCGTGAGCGCCATCCGGATATGCGAAGTGCTGTCATCGGCGCCCTCGTCGTCATGTTCATATCTCGCGTTCTCCGGAACCAGGTGCTCGAAAAAGTTTTCAAGATCGCGCCGCGCGGCCGGCGCGGCGTTTTCCATGATCACGAGGCTACAGCTGGTGTGTTGCAGAAAAACGGTGACCAGTCCGTTTTCGATTCCGCTTTCACGCACGATCGACTCGACCTTTGCGGTGATCTCGTAGGTTCCCTTTCCCGAAGTCGCGACAGTGAGGGAGTTGGTGCGAAGCATTCCTTTGGATTCAAAGATTACCGAGGCTTTTAACTACGTCACTGGGGACTTCCGACGCGAGTGATGACGATCTGCCGCGGAGCGTTTACGGTGAACGATGCAGGCCGATCTGGAGCGAGTCCTTTTTACGGAAGCGATGATCCTGCGTCGAATCGATCAGCTGGCGGCGCAGATTTCGGAAGATTATCAGGGCAAAGAGCTGACCGTCATCGCCATCCTGAATGGCAGTCTCATTTTCATGGCCGACCTGCTGCGCCGGATTCCGCTTCCCTTGAAACTCGATTGCCTGAGTGTGGCCAGCTATCATGGAGGAACGCGCAGCCGCGGCGAAGTCGTGTTCCGCCAAATTGCGTTGCCGGACGTAACCGATCGCCATCTCCTGCTGCTGGATGATATTCTCGACAGCGGCACGACGCTCAGCGCCATCCGTCATAAGCTGGAGAGTGTTTCGCCACGAAGCGTGCGGATTTGCGTGCTGTTGCGGAAACTGAAGCAACGGGCGCACGCGATCTCGGCCGATTACGTGGGCTTTGATATCGCGGACGAATTCGTGGTCGGTTACGGCCTGGATTATGCCGAACGATATCGCAACTTACCGTGCATCGGTGTGCTGCGCCCGGAGCTAGTGAAGGAATGAAAGTTCGCGCCGAATTTTATTCGCGTCTCAAAGAAATTGCCGGCGCCTCAGCGATCCAGCTTGATCTGGCTGAGCCGGCCACGGTCAGCGCGCTTTGGCGGGAATTGCAGAAACGTTATCCTGCGTTTCAGGATTTCAAGACGAGCGTGCTCTTCGGTTCCGGGGTGGAGTTCGTTCCTCCAGAGCACGCCCTGCGCGAGGGAGATGTCATTGCCATCATGCCGCCAGTGCAAGGGGGCTGACAGCGCCAGTTCAAAACTAATCGCGGAAATTCTTGAAGAGCGTGGCCACGCCAAAATCGCGCTCACGCACAAACTGGATGACGGTTTGCAAATCGTCGCGCTTTTTGCCGGTGACGCGAATCTGCTGGTCTTGTAATGAACTTTGGACCTTGAAACCGCCTCCTTTGATGGCGTGGATTATTTCCTTCGCCTTGGCTCCCTCTAGGCCTTGCTTGATCGCGAGTTCCTGGCGGGCGTGGCCCATGGAAGAAATTTCCGCGTCCGGCTGTTCGATGTTGCGCAGGTCGACCCCACGTTTGGAAAGTTTGCCGATGACAATTTCGCGCAGGCCGCGCAGCCGATTTCCGTCTTCTGCCGTCAGCGTGATCTTGTCTTTCTCGTAGCTAATCTCCGCAGTGCTTCCTTTAAAATCGAAACGCGTGGCCAGTTCCTTCCGCGCCTGATTCAGCGCATTGTCAATTTCCTGCCGGTCTACTTCCGAGACGATATCAAATGAGGGCATGCCACGATCTTAGATTCCGGCAAGCACTTGGCGACTGGTTTATTCCTGGGCCGCAGGTCCGCATTGCCGAGAGGCAGTAGGCGGCTGGTTCGGTGAATCTCGGCCGGTCGCCGCGCTACCAGACCACTTCCGTAAGGCGGATGTTTCCTCTGTCCGCGCGCAACTTCACGGTCGATTCGGGACCGGTCCCAAAATGCTGATCCAGTTCGCCACCGCCGACTCGTGTCTTACGCTCTTTCATCTCGGTAAAATCGCTTGCGACATGGCCGCTCAGAGCGTGGGCCTGGACATGGAAGGCCGCGTCGGCGGAGATGAGGGCCCGGGCATTCCCGTTGCTAATGCTCGCATCGATCACCAGCGCGAGCGGTTCCGCCCAATCAAAAATAAGATCGAAGCCCCCGCTGCCCACCCGGAGGTTTTGATTGCAGAAACAGTTGCGCATCGTGGCGCGACCATTGCCCAGTGTTGCCGTCACTTCTGACCCACGCAGACCGTTGATCACCAACTCGCCATTTGGCACGGCGACGGAAACGAAGCGTATGTTCTGCGGCAGCTCGACCACGTAGTCCACCGTCCCAGAGGTGTCGCGCCATCCACCTTTTGGCTGAGGCGCCGAAGTAGTCATGCAATGAAGTGCCCCCGGCGTCGCCTCAACCCGGATCTGCATGGCGTTTAACCGAGCGAGCGAGAATGCCTTTCGCGTCGCCGTGATCTTTACGTCGGCGTTGCTGGAACCGTAAATTTGCACGACCCCGTCCACGGCTGTGAGAGAGAACGTGCTCGCGCCCTCAAGAGCGACGGTTTTCTCGATGACGTCTTCGAACAGTTCCGTCGCATGTATTCTCCCCGAAGGCAGGCAGACCATGCTCAGCAAGAGAGCCGTGGCCAGGGCTGCTTTGGTCATGGCCGGAAAGCGACCAGGCCCGCTGCTTCCACGCCCGGAATAGCAGCGAACCTGGCAAAAAATAGTGACTTGCCGGCCAAGTTCAGGGCCAGGGTGAGATCTGTTTTCATGGCGCGCCTCTTGTCACCCATCCGTCGCGCAGTTCGATGATGCGCTGCCCGTAGCCGGCATTTTTTTCGGAGTGCGTGACCTGGACGATGGTCATTCCTTCATCGTTGAGCTTATGAAACATCTCCATGATCTCTTCGCCCTGCTGCGTGTGGAGGTTGCCGGTAGGTTCGTCCGCGAGGAGCAGCTTGGGACTGGCGATGATGGCACGGGCCACTCCGACCAATTGCTGCTGACCACCGGAGAGCTGGCGCGGATAGAGATCTTTCTTTCCGACGATGTGGAACCGATCAAGGGTGTCGGCCACGAGTGCCGTTCGTTCGGTCTTGGAGTAGTGCCGATAAGAGAGCGGAATCTCCAGGTTTTCGTAAACGGTAAGGTCATCGAGCAGATGGTACTGCTGGAAAACGAACCCGACGTTTTCGTTGCGGAGAGACGCGCGCTCCTTCGCCTTGAGCTGGTGCGCCGCGGTCTCGCCGAAAAAGTATTCTCCGACCCAGCCCTGATCGTGCATTCCGAGGACATGCAGGAGGGTGGATTTTCCCGCCCCCGAGGGACCCATGATCGAAACAAAATCGCCCTCGGCGATATCGAGATTGATATCGCGCAGGACGTAAAAGAATTGCCCCTTCGCCAGCGGGTAACTGCGTTCGATGTGCCGAAGGCGAATCAGGGGCTCAGCCATTTCGCGGAGTTATTAGATGCCAACCCACGAGGCGCGAGGAGAGAATTTGCGCGCAGTGCCACGTCGGCCGTGATTCGTTAGGTAGCAATCGACCTGAGACGACGAAGTTCCCGACATCGGATCAGGCTGCGACCAGGTTGTCTTCTACCACGCGGCCATCGAAGAGGTGAACCGTCCGATCAGCGTGTTCGGCGAACCGAGTGTCATGCGTCACCATGCAGATGGTGGCGCCATTGGCGTGGAGTTCCTTGAGCAAATCCATCACCGCTTCCCCGTTGCGCGAGTCGAGGTTACCGGTCGGCTCGTCGGCCAGGAGAATGGCAGGCTTACCGGCCAGCGCACGCGCCACCGCGACACGCTGCTGCTGACCGCCGGAGAGCTGGCTCGGCAGATGTTTCGCGCGGTGTCCCATCCCGACACGCTCCAACGCTTCGGTGACAAACTTTTTGCGCTCGTCCCCCGGCATGCCGCGATAGGTCAGAGGCAACTCCACATTCTCGTAAACACTTAAATCCCCAATCAGGTTGAAACTTTGAAAGATGAACCCGATTTCGCGATTGCGAATGCGGGCTCGTTCCGGAAACGACAAGTTCGCGACTTCGCCGCCTTTGAGGAAATAACTGCCGCCGCTGGGAGTATCGAGGAGGCCGAGAATTGAAAGTAAGGTCGATTTCCCGCAGCCAGAGGGACCGGCGATGGAAATGTATTCGCCATCCTGAATATCGAGGTGAATGCCGGAAAGGGCATGAGTTTCCACCTCGTCGGTGAGAAACACTTTAGTCACATCTTGAAGATGAATGAGAGAGTTGGAGCCGTTGTTCATAGGATGCTTTTCAGGGATTGGCGGATGCGGTGAGATCGGAAAGAAAGAAGTGAGGGCATTGGCGCAGGAACGTCATCGATTTGTCACTTGAGAGCGATGCGTTCATGTGAATCCCAGGCGCTGGTATCGGAGAGTATGACCTGGTCGCCGGGTTGGAGACCCTGCAGAATCTCGATCGTGTTCACTGAGCTTTTGCCCAGTTTCACCGGAGCGCGCACCGCGTCGCTGCTCCCACTGACGAGCTTGAACATGCCGACGGTGCTGTTTTCCTGACCAAAGGCCGGTCGCCCGACAAAGATAATATCGTCCAAACGCTCCAGCTCAATTGTGCCATCTACCGTTAGGTCTGGGCGAGCGCCACGCGGGAGGGCATCGTCCAGCGCCACGTCCACTTTGACCGTCCCCTGCTCGACCGCGGGATCGACGCGAATGACATGACCCTTCACCACGCCGTTGCGTGTATCCACCGTCGCCGATTGTCCGGTTTGAATATCCTTCGCCTGAGTCTCGGCAATCTTAACTTCGGCCTTCAGTTTCGTCGGATTCGCCACGCGCGCGAGGTTGGTGCCGGCCTTGACCAGCTGCCCGACGTCGACCGGCAATTGTTGGAGCACGCCGTTCATGCCCGCTTTCACGTGGAGCGCCTCGACGTGATCGAGCTTCAACTGCGCGGCCGCCTTGACCTGGTCGACTTCGGCTTGCTTCGAAGCCAGTTGTGGCTCAATCGAATCGCGCGCAAAGGCGAGGCGCTTCTGCTCGATCGCGTCGCGATTGGCCAGCTCGGCCGCTTTCACTTTGGCGGTTTTGAATTGCAGCTCTGAGACGAGGCCGTTCTTCTTCAATTCGTCGTTCGTTTCACTCTCCATCCGGGCCTGTTCGAACTCGGAATGCACCCGCGCGGTGGAAGACTCCTGATCGAGCAAATCACGCTGCAGCTTCGCGCGCAAAGTAATCAACTCCGCCTCAGCTCCCTTAGATTTGGATTCGGCATCACGCGCGTCCTGTTCAATTTCAGGACTCGTTAGCTCAAGCAAGACCGTTTCGGGATGCACTTGCGCTCCCGGCCGGACGACAATTTTTTCCACCCGCCCATCGGTGTTGGCCGGAATCCAGCGAATCTCTTCCGGCACGAGCGTGCCCAAGCCGCGCACTTCCCGCACCATCGGCCCGCGTTTAACCGTATCGATCCAGACCGAAGAGCGATCAACGCTCGGCACGGCGGGCTTGAGGCGCGACAAAATCACCGTCAGGACGATCAGTCCCACCACCCCGCCGGCGGCGTAAAGAATGCGGCGACGGCGTTTCTGTTTCGCGATGTTGGGACGCGCAATATCCATCCCTGAGCTTACCGGGGTGAAGCCAGGAGGTCGCACAATGGTTTCCTCGACGCGCGCGTCAGCTTTCGGCCGCATCACTCGTTACTTATAGAGGACCGAGCGCCCGCAGGAGAGCGCTGAGAGCGTGCAGGCTGCTCAAGACGGGAATGGCCGCGGTGATGCAGATGGCGCCAAAAGCAATCACTTCGCGCTGAAATTCACCGCGCGCTTCCTTGCGGAAATATTCGCCGCTGATGTTACGGAAGGAACGCAACTCGGGGCAGCTGCAACCGCCGCCGAACTTGGGAAGCGTGGATACCTGAAAGTAGTTTTCGATCACAGGAAAACTTGATTGCGTCCTCGACCTAGCGTGAGGGTGAGGAGCAGATGAGAATGAAGTCAGTTTCATTTGTTTGTCTTAGTGAGATGCGTCACACCATCGAAGCAGATTCAAAAATAATTGTGACGCGCACCGCCCCTATTGCAATGGCCGTGCCACGCGGGGAGAGTAAGTTGTAAACAATTTA
>JBDTXE010000052.1:0-10092 GCA_040006335.1 Verrucomicrobiota bacterium
CCGCGTGAAACGATATTTTCACGCGACGGGCCGAAGCGGGAATGAAAAGGCGAGGCTCCAAATTCAGTGTCTGCAAAAACTCGCGGTACTCGCGCTCGATCTCCTGGAAGCGTTTCTCGGAGTAATCGACCAGGTCCATCTTGTTGACCACGACGCAGAACTGCCGGATGCCGAGCAGGCTCAGCAGATACGCGTGGCGCCGCGTCTGTTCGCGCACGCCTTCGCTCGCCGCAATGACGAGAATGGCCGCGTCCGCACTGGCTGCGCCGGTGATCATATTCTTGAGAAACTCCTTGTGGCCGGGAGCGCGTTACAGCTATTGCGATGCCACCGCATGACGATTCATCCTTGCGTCCCCCACCCGCGAATCTAACTTCTCAAGTGTCCAATTCGCAGCCTGCCGCCTACGATTCCAAGATCGAAGGGAACGTAATTTTTACCCGTGTCGATGCGGCGATGAACTGGATGCGCAAAAACTCACTCTGGCCCATGCCGATGGGCCTGGCTTGCTGCGCGATCGAGCTGATGGCGACCGCGGCTTCCCGCTTCGATATTGCTCGTTTCGGCTCGGAGGTGATGCGTTTTTCGCCGCGCCAATGCGACGTCATGATCGTGGCCGGGACCGTCACCTACAAGATGGCGCTGGCGGTGAAGCGAATCTGGGAACAGATGCCGGAACCGAAGTGGTGCATCGCGATGGGCGCCTGCGCTTCCAGCGGCGGAATGTATCGCAGTTACGCGGTCTTGCAGGGCATCGATCAATTGCTGCCGGTTGATGTCTACGTTTCCGGCTGCCCGCCCCGCCCCGAGGCGTTGCTCGAGGGTTTGATGCGACTCCAGCGCAAGATCGATGGCGAACAATCGTTCGCCGCGCAAAATCCCGCGCTCACACGCGAGATGAACAAAGCGCTGGCATGAGCGAGGCTGTTCTGGCCGGTTCGATCGGCTCGCCTTTGGGAGCGAGGATTTTGAGCCAGACGGAGTTTCGCGGGGAAACCACCGTCATCATCGCACCGGAAAATCTCCGGGAAGCGGCGACCCTTTGCCGGGACCAGCTCGGGTTCGATTACCTGCTCGACATCTCCAGCGTGGATAACTTCGGCGACGACCCACGGTTCGAGATTGTCTACGAGCTTTATTCGATGGGCAATGGCAGGCATCTGCGACTGAAGCTGGCTGTCACTGAAGAAGCTGGCGCGGTCGATTCGGTGTTCGACCTTTGGCCGACGGCGAACTGGCATGAGCGCGAGATCTTCGATATGATGGGCCTTCGCTTTCATAATCATCCCGATCTGCGCCGGATTTTGATGTGGGATGGGTATCCTTTTTTCCCTCTGCGGAAAGACTTCCCGCTCGAAGGCAAGCCGAGTGCGCTTCCAGATGTCGCGTTCACCCAGGCAGCCCCGATGGAGGGCGGACCGTTCGTGACGTTGCCCTCGACCGCCACGACCAAAGATCGTGAGCCCCGCGCGCGGCGGCCGGACCTTTAGGATCAACCTGTTGCCCGAGCGTTCGCGAGCGCTTTCTCCAGCAGGCGACGGAGGTCAATCGCCGCCTCTTGTCCCCTGGCCACCACGTCCGCGTGCGAGACGCCGCCGGCCTCTATTCCGGCCGCGACATTGGTGATGCATGAGAATCCGGCAACCTCCAGTCCGAGCGCGCGAGCCTGGATCACCTCGAGAACGGTCGACATGCCAACGGCATCGGCACCGAGATGGCGAAGCATCCGAGCTTCCGCGGGAGTCTCATATTGCGGGCCAGGCACGGCAGCGTAGACCCCTTCTCTCATCGTTAGCCCGAGGCTTCCCGCAGCCTCGCGGAACGATTGGCGCCACCTTATGGAGTAGGCTTCGCTCAAGTCGTGAAACGATGCTGTCCCGAGCAGTGGAGACGTTCCGGTGAGGTTGAGATGATCGCTCAGCATCATCCAGTCTCCCGGAACGAACTTTTCGTTCAAGCCACCAGCGGCGTTGGTCACGATGAGACGTTTTATTCCTGCGGCTGCGAGTATTCGTACCACCGCCGTGACCGACCTGGCGCTATGTCCTTCATAAAGGTGCACCCTCCCCCGCGCCGCAAGGAGAGGCGTGTTGCCAGCATTCGTTAGGGAAAAAGTTCCGGCGTGTCCCGGAACGGTGGGCGACGGAATTTCGGAGAAGGCCGAATAGGGAATCACGCGTTGTGCGGCGGGCAACGCTTCGCCCAGCCCGGAACCGAGAATGATTGCGAGGTCGACACCCCAGCCGCGCAAAGTTTCGAGGGCGTCGCCTTCAACCACAGTGCAAAAAACTCGCGGACTTTTTGCGCGGCTAGGCTCAGGCTGCGGAGATCGGCGGCGCGTTCCCGGGCTTGCGTGTTGCGGCCATCACGTCCGGGCGCATTTGTTCCACGCGCAACGGTCCGGTCTTGGTCTCCTTTTTCGGATACGCGATGCGCGTGTGCAGCATCGTCATCAAAGTGAAGCGGAATCGCTCCGCGATTACGCGCAGCTCCCTCAGGGTAAGATCCGATTCGTCGAGCTGGTGATCGGCCATGCGTTGCTCCACGATCTCGTTGACCAGTTGCTCGATCTTTACCGGCGTGGGCTTTTCCAGACTGCGCGATGCGCTTTCGACCGCATCCGCCAAACTGACGATGGCAGCTTCCTTCGATTGCGGCCGCGGCCCCCCGTAACGGAAGCTTTCCTCGCGCACTTCCGGAATGTCGTCCTCGCGCATTTTCATGATCTTGCCGCCGGCGCGCGCGTCTTCGTGCACCTGCAAGGCGCGTTTGTAGAAATAATAAACCAGCGAGGTGCCGTGATGCTCCTGGATGATGTCGATGATCTGCTGGCTGAGTTTGTGTTTAATCGCCAGCTCCACTCCTTCCTTGACGTGGGCAATGATGATGAGCGCACTCATGCTCGGGGCGAGATCGTCGTGCGGGTTGCGCTCGAAGTTCATGTTCTCGCTAAAATATTCCGGTTTCACCAGCTTGCCGGCATCGTGGAAATACGCACAGACGCGGCAGAGTGTTCCATTGGCGCCGATCGCTTCCGCCGCCGCTTCCGACAGGTTCGCCACCACCAGACTGTGATGATAAGTGCCGGGAGCTTCGATCGTCATCCGGCGCAAAAGCGGGTGGTTCAAATCGGAGGCTTCCAGCCATGAAATATCGGTGGTGATATCGAAAGCGTGTTCGAGCATCGGCAGGACACCGCCCACCAGCGTGGCCGTGACGATTCCATTCCCGAGAGCGAGCACGCTCTGCACGCCGATCATGGTCCAGTCGTTCGCAATTGGCGTCAGCAGGTTAATGGGACCGATAAATCCAAACATCAGCGAGAGCACCCAAATACAGACTCCAACCCAAATTCCGGCGCGGACCAGCTTGCTCCGGCGGCGCACCTGAAGAGTGAAGTAAACGGCGGTGAATCCACTCATCAGGCCGGTGACGAGGAGCGGCGCGTCCACCCGCCCGAAGAGCACGCTGCCCCACAGACTGGCGAAGACCGCGGCAAACAAACCATGCTGGCGCCCGAGGAGGACGCTCAGGACTAATGGCGCAAAAGCATACGGGATCAGGAGCTCAGCCATTTCTGGCCGCAGGCCGATGAGATGCCGACTGCAAAGGGTGGTGACAAATTTCGTGAGAGCGAGCTGAACCAGGATGACGCCGAACACCAGAAGGATGCGGGAACTCTGGGCAAAGGTGGTCGGTTGATTGATCCAGAGCATCATTAGGGCGATGGCGAAGAAGAGGAGCGCGATGATGAAATTCTTGGTCGGCTCCGGCTGCGTGCCGCTGAAGATCAAGATGGCGAGGGCCGCGATGAAAACCGCGAAGAGGGCCAGCTTGGTCACGAGCGAACCTTCCAGCCCGTGCCGCAATTCACTGCGGGAACGCCGGCGGCGGACTTTGCCGGAGGAGAGGCCGCGCCGCACGAGCTCGCTACGATGGAGAAAGTCAAACATCACTTACGGCCGGCAGGTGACCGATGCTGCTGATAAGCAGTTATTATGGCACGAACCAGGGGGTGACGCACGACATCACGTTCGGTAAAATAATTCATCGCGATGCCGGGGATATTCTTCAGTGCCTGAAGCGCTTCGACCAGGCCGGACCGTTTATTCGCTGGCAGATCAATCTGAGTGACATCCCCCGTCACGACGCACTTGGAATTCATTCCTATTCGTGTCAGCAACATGAACATCTGCTCGGTCGTTGTGTTCTGCGCCTCGTCGAGGATAACGAACGCGTTATTGAGGGTTCGCCCGCGCATGTAGGCGAGCGGGGCCACTTCAATCACCTGGCGCGACATCGAACGTTCGATCTCTTCGCCATCCAGCATGTCGTGCAGTGCATCGTAAAGCGGGCGCAGATAGGGAGTGATTTTCTCCTGCAGATCTCCAGGTAAAAATCCGAGCGCTTCCCCAGCCTCGACCGCCGGCCGCGCCAGAATGATGCGCGATACCTGTTCTTTCTTGAGCGCGGCCACGGCCATCGCAACCGCGAGATAGGTCTTTCCCGTTCCCGCCGGTCCGATGCCAAAGACAATGTCGTGCTTCTCGATCGCCTCGACGTAATTCTTTTGCCCGACGGTGCGCGCAATGACGGGCGCCTTTCGTGACGAAGTGATGATCTTCGCCGAGATGGCGTCCGTGAGATTGTCGGCGCGCTCGGCGCGGACGGAATCGAGGGCGTAGTCAAACTCCCGCTTTTGAATATCGACCCCGCGCTGGCGCGCATCTTCCAGTTGTCTAAAAACGCGCTGCGCGCGATCCACCTTCTCCGGATCGCCTTCCAGTTTCACCCAGCCCTCGCGCGTGGTGATCTTCACTCCCAGTTGGTCCTCCATGTTCTTGAGGAGGCGCAAATCGTTTGCGTAAAGCGCCTGCAGCGCCCGGCCGTTTTCAAACTCCAAGGTTCGCGTCTCGGACATCGGAACTAACGAAAAGAATTCTACCGAGGCGAGCGTGGGCGCGCCCGCGGCGGATCGTCCAGCTTAAAACCAGCCAAAGAGTGCAATCTTAACGGAAACCGTAGACGAGCGCCCAGGGCGTGCGTTCCTCGGGAGACTCTTCGATCGCGACGATGATGAAGTAACTGTCCGTGGAATTCGGGACGACATGGGCGGCGGCAAAGTGACCTTTCTGCCAGCTATCGTTACGCTCCACCAACTTGCCGTCCTTGTCGTAAATGTGCACGGAGACTTTCGCCCGTTCGACATCGGTCCCCATCCAGAACCAGTATTCATTTCCTTTAAAAAGCTGCTGGCGGACAGCCTTCTTTTCGCCCGAGCCGAGATCCCCTCCCCAATAATCTTCGCGAACTTGAAAGCCTTCCTTCACGTAGGGGGTCGCCGCCTGCAAGGCCATCGCCTGGGCGTCGTCGACCGTGGCGCACAGCGACCGCACGAGAAAGAGCGCGGCGAGAGAAAAGGTAAGCTTGCGCAGCATGAGATTACTGGTGGTTGAGGATATTGCCGTCGATGCGCGTCGTGATTTCGTTAATCTTTTTCACCGATTCTGCCGTGATCGATTTATCACGGGGAGCAATTAGCGGGCGAACCTGACCGAGGGCTCCCTTAATGTCGTCGATGACCGCTCCGTTATATTCCGGCATCCCGGCGAGCTTCCGATCGAAATAAGCCAGCAGATCCGGCTGATGCAGAAGCTCGGCACCCTGGCTGGTGAATTGTTTAGCCACCACCGCGGTCAGGACCTGAGTTCCGCGGAGCCATCCGCCCAGGCTAACGAGCTGAGAGAGCTTCTGATCGTGCACCTCGTTCATGGCCTGTTGCACGCTGTTCTGTGTCTTATCGAGCTCGAGGCGGACATCGTCCCAGCGCCGCTTGCTCGCGGCCTCAGTGATCGCCTTGGCATGAGGAATGATGGAATTGCCCACGCCGATGCCTTTCGCCAACTCCAGCACGCGTTTGCCAATATCGGTCACTGCCGGCGCGTCCTCCGCCTGGACCGCGATGAAGCCATCGGCGATCACCGTCCCGAGTAAGAGCGCAATCCGGGGACGATCCTTGAAATTCATCCCCTTGTCCGTCCGCACAAATTCCCTCCAGTTGACCGGACCGAGCTTGTTGAGGGCGCCGAAAACTTCGTTTGGCAACGGCACAACGACATCTTCCACTGTTTTGGAAAAGTGGCTGACATCGATACGCTGCGGCGCCGGCGCGGCCGGGACTCCAAAAGCGAGCATGCACGGGAGCGCGGCAACTAACCTGCTGAGTTTAAAAAGTGGCATCATTGGCAGCTTCGACTGTTGATTTCGGCGGCGTATTCAGGATTAGTCCAGATTCTAAACAGAAGTGACTCTCACTCAAATCTCACGCCTGCTTTCCTCTAATCGCACGACGGCGGTCGCGTGGCGGCATTCCTAAACCATCGAGTGAAATCCGAGCGGCTAAAGCAAATTTTGAAACGAGGGCGTGAAATGCGCCTTTTGGTAATCGGCGACCTCATGCTGGACGAGTTTGTCTGGGGGAAGGTCGGCCGCATCTCTCCCGAGGCACCGGTGCCGGTGGTGGAGGTCTCGCGGGAATCATGTTATCCGGGGGGGGCGGCCAATGTCGCGCGCAACCTACGGGAGTTTAGCTCCCATATTGGCGTGATCGGACTGGTGGGCGAAGATCGCCACGGGGAACAATTGATCGACCTTCTGCGCCAGGAAAAGATCGACACCCGTCTTTGCGTGCAAGCCGCCGAGTTCCCCACCATTGTCAAAACTCGCATTATTGCGCGGCAACAACAGGTCGTGCGAGTGGACCGCGAGAAAATCGCCCGGCCGAAAGAAGAACAGATCGCTGCGATCGTGGAGACGGTAGTGCGTATTCTTCCCGAGATCGACGCCCTCATCTTCGAGGATTACGGTAAGGGATTGATCACCCAAAGGCTCGTTTCCGAAATCGCCGCAGCCGCGCGTGCGCAGGGCAAGGTGATTGCGGCGGATCCCAACCCGCACAACCCGATCGATTGGCGCGATTTTTCTGTCGTGAAACCGAATCGGAGCGAAGCGTTTCACGCCGCGGGGATTCCGGCGAGCGAACCGGCTGAGTCGGTCGACGCGGATGAACCGTTGCAAAAAGTGGGGGCGACGCTCCTGGAGAAGTGGGCTTCGCAACTCGTTTTGGTCACACTCGGCGAAGACGGCATGATCCTTTTCCAGCGCAACGAGGCGTCTCATCACGTCCCGACTAAAGCCCGTCAGGTCTTTGATGTTTCTGGCGCGGGAGATACTGCCATCGCTCTCTTCACCCTGGCCCTCGCGGCGGGCGCTTCCGCCATCGAGGCCGCGGATATCGCCAATCACGCGAGCGCTGTGGTGGTGGGCAAGCTGGGCACCGCTACTCTTACTTCCGATGAACTTCGACGCGCCTTCGCCGATGAGTGAGGAGCTGCGGCCAGCCGTTTTTTTCGATCGTGACGGCACGATCATGCACGACGTGAATTACTGCGGCGATCCGGCCAAGGTGGAACTGTTTTCTGACGTGCCGGCGGCGCTGCGGCGCCTGAAAGAGCGTGGATTCATCCTGATCATGATCACGAATCAAAGCGGGATCGGGCGCGGTTACTTCACGCGGGCGCAATATGACGACGTGCACGCTGAGGTCCTCCTCCAGATCGGGGAGCCGCTGATCGACGCCGCTTACGTTTGTCCCGACCCACCCGGGATCAACTCGCAATGCCGAAAGCCGGCGCCGGGAATGGTACTGCAGGGCGCTCGTGAGCATAACGTTGATCTGGCACGCTCGATTTTTATTGGAGATAAGGAAATCGATGTCCAATGTGGCCATAACGCGCGTTTGAAGGCGATCCGCGTCCGGACCGGTTTCGAGACGAATACCTTGGAGAGCGCGGCCGATTGGGTGGCAGAGAATTTCGCGGAAGCCGTCGATATTGTTCTCACGCAATTCTCTCCGGCCTAGCAGGCGAAACTGAATGAGTAAGGCGCTCGCGATTATTCCGGCGCGATGGGGCTCCACACGTTTTCCCGGTAAAGCTTTGCACCGGATCGCGGGGAAAGAGCTTTTGCGGCGGGTCTGGGAACGTTGTTGCCTGGCCCGGAAGCTCGACCAGGTCATTATCGCCACGGACGATATGCGTATCGCCGAAACAGCCTTCGGCTGGGGCGCCGAAGTCGCGTTGACCTCCACGAAACATGTTAGCGGGACCGATCGCGTCGCGGAAGTAGCCGTTCGAGCGAGGGGCGCGGGAGTAGTTCTCAACGTCCAAGGCGACGAGCCCATGACAAATCCGCGACTGCTTGATCGTATGATCGAGTGTCTGCAGGACAATTCGAGCATTGGCATTGTCACGGCAGCGCATCCCTTCGAAAGCGACGATGATGTCCTTTCACCACACCAAGTAAAAGTGGTGCGGGATTTGAAGGGAAATGCCCTGTATTTCTCCCGATCGCCTATTCCGCATTTTCGGAGCGGGTTGGCATATATTTTACGTCATCAAGGTATTTATGGTTACCGGCGAGCGACGCTGCTTCGGTTCATTAAATGGAGACCGTCACCGCTCGAGATCGCTGAGTCCCTCGAGCAATTGCGCGCATTGGAGAATGGTGTAACGGTTCATGTGCTTCTCACAAAACATGGCTCCCCGGGCATTGACACCCCCGCCGACGCCCTCGCTTTAGAACAATCGCTCTCGACTCAGGGCCACGGGTCTCGCCCAACGCGATCGTCGCTTCCGCGCCCGCGCCGGAAATGAAATACATATTTTTCACTGGCGGGGTGGTGAGCTCGCTCGGCAAAGGTCTGGCCGCGGCGGCACTGGGGACGCTGCTCGAGTTACGCGGCCTGCGCGTCGTCTTTCAGAAATTCGACCCCTATCTGAATGTCGATCCTGGAACGATGAGCCCTTTCCAGCATGGCGAAGTCTACGTTCTGAACGACGGCGCTGAGACCGATCTCGATCTCGGTCATTACGAACGCTTCACCAATTGCGTTCTTTCACGCCACAACAATCTGACGAGCGGTCAGGTCTACGAGTCGGTCATTAATAAGGAGCGCCGCGGCGATTATCTGGGGAAGACCGTGCAGGTGATTCCTCACGTAACCGACATGATCAAATGCCGGATCCGCGAACTGTCCGATGAATCAAAATATGATGTGGTCATCACCGAAGTGGGCGGGACCACCGGCGACATCGAGGGACTGCCGTTTCTCGAAGCGATCCGGCAATTCATCCTCGAAGTGGGAGCTCAGAACGTGGTCAACATTCATGTCACTCTCGTGCCCTACATCAAAGCGGCGCGGGAATTGAAGACCAAGCCGACGCAGCAAAGCATCGCGAAACTGCGGGAGATCGGCCTGCAGCCGCAGGTGCTGATGTGCCGCACCGAACGGCCGCTCGATGCCGAAGTGCGCCAGAAGCTCTCTATGTTTTGCAACGTCTCTCCGCAGGCTGTGATCGAAGCGGCCGATGTGAAGCATACCATTTACGAAGTTCCCCTTCTCCTCCACGACGAAGGATTGGATGCGCTCATTTGCGCACAACTCGGTCTGCAGACGGCCGAGCCCGAGCTGGATAACTGGCGCAAGTTTGTCGACCGCGTTATCAGTCCAAAGAAGCAGATTCGGATCGCGGTCGTGGGCAAGTATATCGATTTGCAGGACGCCTACAAAAGTATCTACGAATCGTTAACTCATGCCGCGGCCAGCCAGGATTGTGGCATTGTCCTCAAACTCATAGATGCCGAACTGCTGCATGATGGAGTCGATGGACAGTTGAAAGATGTGGCGGGTGTCCTCATCCCGGGAGGGTTCGGAGAACGGGGCGTGGAAGGAAAAATCAAGGCCGCCAAATTCGCCCGCGAACACAAGGTTCCCTACCTTGGCCTTTGCCTGGGGATGCAGGTGGCCACGATCGAGTTCGCGCGCAACGTCTGTGGGATCGAGAACGCGAACAGCACCGAGTTTGATAAGGACGCCACCGATCCCGTCATCTCGCTCCTGGAAGAACAACGGGAGGTGAGTAAGAAAGGCGCGAGCATGCGTCTCGGGACGTGGCCGACGAAAATCGCGAAAGGCACGCTGGCCGAGCGCATCTACGGCAGCGCTGAGGTGCTGGAGCGCCACCGGCACCG
>JBDTXE010000053.1:0-9844 GCA_040006335.1 Verrucomicrobiota bacterium
ACGATCGACGGCTAAATCTTCGGCCTGCGCTGAGAGTCGATTCTACCGATGTTGTCGGGCGTTTATGATATTCCGATTGGCCAGACGCTGTCTGGCGAATCTCGGGCAAGCCCAGAAGAAACGGCGAGATTACCCTTGGCCGTCTTGCGGTTCATTGTCTCCAAAGCGTGAACGGTGCTCCCCATTCATCTTCTTTAATTCCCCGGTAGAAAACGAACGTCCCGCGGCGTTTTGAAGTGCCAGCCCATTTCATTGTCCCAGGAGGATAAAAACTCCCAGCACATTCGCGTTCGCTCTCAGAAACTCACCGATCGCGTCAGATGCTGAGTGTCATCAGCATTTTGACGTGGTCGGGCCGGCGGGATTCGAACCCACGACCTCTTGAACCCCATTCAAGCGTTCTACCAAGCTGAACTACGGCCCGATCTTCGGGGCGATTATCGGCGAACGCTGACGAATTGCCAGTCGCGGGTCGCGGCAATTCCAGCGCCCTATTAATGCACGCCGGACCGCCTCTGTGGTCGGCGAGAGCGACCTCAAATCGCTCCATCGAGAGCGGCATGGATTTAGTGGTTCCAGCTGGAAAGAAACGCATCGATCAGCTCCGGCAGCTTGTCGCTGTATCCGCCCTCCAGAATGGCGGCAGCCGGGATGTCCGCCTCGCGCAGCCGCGTCCCGAAGAAGGAAAAGTCTTCGCGCTCCAGCGTCATCTCGGTAATCGGATCATCTCGGTAGGCATCGAAGCCGGCGGAGACGAGTAACAATTCGGGCTCGAACTCCAGGAGTTTATCGAGCGCCCGCTGGACGGCGGCAACATGTTTCTTGCGCTCGGAGAAGGGTGCGATCGGGTAGTTGTAAATATTGCCAAAAGAACTCATCCCGGTGCCGGGCCAGCCCGGATATTGATGGATCGAGGCGAAACGAATTTGCTCGTGACCGGCCACCAGCGCCTCCGTCCCGTTCCCGTGATGCGCGTCGAAATCCCAGATCGCCACCCGTTTGGCGCCTCGAGCCAACGCGTCGAACGCCGCCAACGCGATGTGGTTGAAATAGCAAAAGCCCATCACGTGATCGCGCGAAGCGTGGTGCCCGGGGGGCCGCATCAGGCTGAAACCGCGTTGCCCAGACGCGGCCGCGCGAGCAGTTGCGATGGCGCATCCAGCGGCGCGTGCGGCGTGTTGGTAGATATCGGCATAGGCCGGGCAATCCGCATCCAAATCCTGCCGCGCGTTCGCGACCAGGTTCAGGTGCTCGGGCGAATGCGCTCGCAAGAGCTCCTCGCGCGTTGCCATCTCGCTCTGCCTCCAAGGCCATTCCGGATGCCGCGCTCGCAGCAACGCCGCGCTCCCGCTGATTCGCTGGGGCCTCTCCGGATGGCCGGCAAGACCGTATGCGACGCAGCGATGGTCGTGAAAGATTTGCACGGGAGAAAGGGAAGCCGCGCCCCTGCTTAAGGCAGCATCATTTGCAGAAGATGGACGTCGAGCAGTTTACCGAATTTTCGACCCACTTCTTTCATCGTGCCGATCCGACCAAACCCGGCTCCATCGTGCAGGCGCAGGCTGGCGACACTTCCTTCGGTGATACGCGCGATCAGAGTGTGATATTGATGGCGGCGCGCTTCCATGATGATCGCCTCCATCAACCGCCGACCGACGCTCTCTCCGCGATTCTCCGAGCGGACATAAAAAGAGGTCTCTCCCGTGTCAGCGTAAGCACAGCGATCGGACCACAGGCTTAACGAAGCCCAGCCGACGACGACTCCACCTTTCTCTGCCACTAGGATCGGTTGCCGCTCGCCGTGCGTCTCCAGCCATTGCCTCCGCTCGTCACTCGTCTTCGGTTCGGTATCGAAAGTAGCGACAGTGTTTCGGATCGCGTCGTTGTAGATTTCGGCGAGAGCGCTGGCATCCCGCGAATCGGCTGGACGTATTATCAATTCCGTCGCGTTCATGGAAAAATGCGTGCTCGAGAATGGTGCGCGATGCAGGGTTCGAACCTGCGACTTCTTGCGTGTGAAGCAAGCGCTCTACCACTGAGCTAATCGCGCCTGAAGCGGCCTACGATAATCTGGCGAGTCGGCCATGCCAGCGAAATGCGGCCGCGACTTGTCGCCGCGACGATCGCCCTGCGAGGAGGTAATCTTGCCTAAGGAAGCTGGCGCGCCCGCGGCCTCGGACGATCGCCTTCCTAACCACCCGGCGCGTTAGGCTGCTGTCTTTGCGCTTCGTGCGAGGGCACCTCTCTGCTAGGCCAAGATCTGTGCGCACGGAAGAGGAACCGCCGCCTCTCTGGAGAAGTGTGGTGGGCGATACTGAACCTTGGAGGCGAGGTCGGGCGGCGCTACGCGCAGCGGGAATCCTGACGCTGCTCTTTCAACTGTATATTTTCGCCTTTCTTATCCGCGGCGGATTCGTCGAATTCCTCCTGGCTAATGCGGTCCAGACGGCATTTTTCTGGCTGCAATTTTATTTCATCTGGATCGGGGTGAGCTGGGTGCGGTGGTTGAACGGGGCGCTCTCAATGGTTTACGGGCTGAGCACGTTCATCTGGGGAGTGGAAATCGGTTCCGGACCTTTGCTTCTGATTGGTCTGTTCATCATCATCCTTGGCGCTTACATCGGATTTGCGCCGGCGGTCCATTTTTTTGCCCGGCACCAGCGCGAGAACCGCGATCGGCGTGAAATGCTGGCGGTGGCGGCGATTTTTATTCTGCTGCTGGTGACGCTCGGTGCCGGATTAGCGACCTTCGCGGCTTACCGCACGGAGCTGCAAGAGCAGGCCCGCGAGTTTGCGGACAGTGCTTTCTCTCGGGTTTTTGAGGAACACGACACATACTTTTTCTGCGATCATGCCACGCGACGTTTGCTTTCTCCGCCTTACGGTCGTTTTTATCTTACCCGCTTTCTCCAGCAAGCCACTGTCGAAGCCGGCGACATCCGCGCACTGGAGCCTTGCTCCGGGAACGTTTTCCTCCATTACGGATTCCCAGCCACCTTCTACGTCGAGGGCGAAATGCGAACCAACGCCATCGGCCAATATGGTCGCGTTGTCCTGCGGCTCACGGTGAGGGGAGTGCCAGGAAGTTGGCAGATTGATGGCGGGCGCTGGGATTACGCCAAGGTTGACGCTTACTCCGCGAGAAGGTGAAATATTATGATCGCGGCGTTGGGTCGACCGATCGGGTAAACCCTTAGTTTTGGGCCTCCACTCCCCTGGGCCTAAGTGGCGCAGGGACTGTCCGGAGTGAGAAGCAGACGCATCGGGATCATCGACGATTCGGAGAAGCCGTGGCGCTTGAAAAAGGCCTGCGATTTGATTTCGGGGCGGTCAGTCAGAAGGGTGATGCGGAGGAAATTTTTCTGATGGGCGAATTCCATCGCGTATTCGAGCAATTGCGAGCCGTAGCCGTGGTCGCGGTAAGATTTATGGACGACCAGATCTTCGAGCAGGAGGACGAACCCCCCTTCCGCGGTACTGATAGTGAAAAGCAGGTTGATCATGCCGACGATGGCGCGGTCGCGTCGTAGAACGAAAACGCGGCCGCGATTCGGTTGCTCGAAGATGAGGCGCAGACCGTGCAGCTGCTTGTCCTTGTTCGGGCGGAAGTCGCTCTCCTCGCTGAAGAGTTCTCCCAGTAAATCCGAGAGCTCGTCGAGATCCTCGGCGGTAGCTGGTTCAATGACGACCTCGCTCATGACTTCTGTCTTATCCTAGAAAAGAGCCTCCGTGGCAATGCGTGGTTTTCGTTGACAAGTCGAGGTCGACTCCTATCTTGCGCGCTCCTTTTGGCGCCCTATGAAACGCACCTATCAGCCCTCTAAGCGCACGCGCAAACGTCAGCACGGCTTTCGCGCCCGGATGAAGACCAAAGGCGGACGGGCTACTCTCGCGCGTCGACGTCAGCGCGGACGGAAGCGTTTGTTGCCGAAGGGTGTCGAAATTCATTACGCTCGGCATACCCAGGCCTGATTTGCGTTCGGCGCCATTTTATCGGGCAAGGGCGCTCAGGGCTCCCGCGTAGCCGGTGAGTTCGAGATAGCCGACACCGCTCGCGTTTTCGCCGTTCGTTTCCACCGAGCCCTCCCAGTAGGTCAGCGGCGAGAGCGCTAATTCCTGATTGTCGAGCAGCGGCTTGACGTCGAAGTGTAGTCCTGCCGCCGGAATGTCAACGCGCCAGACGACGGGATAATCCGCGCCCGTTTTTGCGCTGCGCCACCGTCGCTGCGGCGTCATGGCAAATGCGGAGGCGGTGAGATGGGTTTTCTTCCCATCCGGGGAAATGAGCGTGCCGCTTGAGGCCGGGTCGGCGCTTCCGTCCCGCCGTCGCATTTGATAAAGCATCAGGTCAGCGCCGTCTTTGAACTGCACGCACAGCCAGTTCCAGCCGATCTGGTCTTCCGACAGTTGATTGGTCGCCCATTCGTGGTCGAACCAGGTTTCACCTTGGACGGACATTTTACGCTGGCCCAGGCTGAGGCTCCCGCTCGTAGCCAGACGCGTGACGGAATAATACTGCGAGGCATGCCCTTCGCCGCTCGCTTTCCGGCTCAGGCCGTTTTCCCCGTGAATCACCGGCGCTCTCGTTGGGGTCAGCGCCAGATCGAGCTGGGCGTCAGTCATCGCCGCCTGCAGATGAAATTCGCCTCGGGCGTCCATGGTCAAGGACCAGTCGTCGATCCAGGCGAGGCGATTTCCGCGATCGAATCCGGCTTCGCCGAAAGCGCCACGACTCGCCTTTTGATCAAAGCGAAATTTCTGGCCGTTCACGTCCGTGACGGTGAAATGCGCGAACTTGAGGTCATCGACGACAAAGCGGGAGCGATCCGCCTGCCGCGCAGCGGGAGGGACTATGCCTTGCCGAAAAAACGTCAGCTCGAAGCCGAAGCGCTCGCCGGCAGGTCCGCGCAGATTTCCGGTAAAATACCACCACTCGGTCTTGAACGACGCGTGCAGGTGGTGATCGCGCGGGAATTCGTAGCTCCAGTTAGGTAATGCCGTTTGCCATTCCTGCGCGAGCGCAGAGCACGCAAAAAGAAAGAGGCCGCAAAAGAGTGTCTTCATTCCGTCCGTAGCGCTTCGCTCAGGTGCAGGCGGCTGGCTCGGAACGCTGGAAAGAGAGAAGCCGCGATGGAGACCGCCAAGATCCACACCGGCGTTGCCGCGAGCGAGAGCCAGGGCCATTGCAGCTGAATCGTCCAGCCAAAGAAGGCACGATTAACCACTTCGGTCAGGATGATGGCGAGGAGCGCGCCCGCGGCGAGGCCGAGAATACTGGCCGCGCTTCCCACTAAAACGGCTTCCCAGAGGATGAGATGGCGCAGTTGTCGAGCGGAAGTGCCGAGCGCGCGCATGATCCCGAAGGTGCGCGAGCGTTCAATGACCAGGGTGGTGAAGGAAAGAAAAATCCCGGAGACGGCCACGATGACGGCGATGGTGCGCAGGATGTAGGTCACCGCAAAGGTTTGATCGAAGACTTCGAAGGCGCGCTGGCGCAAGGCGCGATTGGAATAGACGGCAAACTCTCCGCGCGCGCTGAAGTGCTGGCGAAACTTAGCGATAACGGCGTCCGGATCGATGTGCGGCGCGAGGTAAATTCCAAGACTATTCACGCGCTCGTCTCCGAATAGATCCGCGAAAGTCTTCGCGCTAACGAACACTAGTCCTTGGTCGCGGGTGTAATCGTAGAATATGCCCGCGATGGGAAGCACGATCTTTCCGCGCGGGGTTGCGACCTCGATTTCCCTGCTCGACTCCAGTCGATGCCGACGCGCGAAACTCTCGGAAATAATGGCACAGCGCTCCTGGCGAAACCGTTGCATCGCCTCGGCGCCGTGTTTTGAGGCAAAAGAAAATGTCCGCGGTCCATCGGCGCGGATGGCAGCCAGAGCGACGCGTTCTTGCCCGAACGGAATCTCGATTTGGCGGAAGGTGTCGACCGCGCGGACGCCGGGCAGTCCCGCAAAATAATTCAGCACCGCCGGAGGCAGGAACGAAGTCGGCCCGGCGATTTCATTCGCGGCCGGCGTCAAAAAGATATCTGCCACCAGGGTCTGGCCGATCCAGTCGGTCACGGTTTGGCGGAAGGAAAAGATCATGACGCTCACCGCCAGAGCCATCGCTACGGCCGATGCGAGCGCGGCAATCGTGATGGAATTGCGCGTGAGCGAGCGGCGGAAGTGCAGCGCCGCCAGCCCGGGTAGAAGGAAACGGCGCGGCGTTAAACGCTGCACTAGTTGCGCGACGGCGGAAGCGATGGCGGGCGCGAAGAAGGACGTGGCCAGCAGGCAGAAAAGCGCCGCGGCGAAACTGAGCGAGGCGACGCGAAGGCGAAGTGCGACAACGCTGCAGGCGAAAGCGAGGAACGAGGCGACGAACCCGAAAAACCCATACCAGCGCGGGAGAGCATTGCTGTTTTCCGAAGCAATCTCGGGATGCAGCGCCGCGACCGGGGCGAGCTGGGCGGCGGCGCGCGCCGGAAAATAAGCGGCCGCGAGAGCGGATAGGAGACCGAGGAGAGCGGCCGAAAGGTAAATCCACTTGTCGTGAACGACGGTCCGCACGCTGATTAGGACGTAAAGGGATGACACCGTCCCGGACACTGTCTCGATCAGGGAACGCGCGAGAAGAGTGCCACCGATGGTCCCAAGAAGAATTCCGACGCAGGCGGAGACCCCCGCTTCGCCCAAAAAAATACCGGTGACTTGCGCGCGCGAAACCCCGAGGGCGCGCAGAATGCCGATCTCGCGCCGGCGACGGACGACGGAGGCGGAGACGGTGTTGAAAATCAGAAACGCGCCCACGAGCAGAGAAACGAGGCTCATCGCGGTGAGATTCAGCTGAAAACTTCCAAGCATTTGATCGATCTGCTCGCTCCGTCGGGCGGGCGCGCCCACTTCCACATTGGCGGGCGTGAAGCGCCGCAGCCGCTCGGTTACCGCCGCCCGGTTCTCCGCGCGATCCAGTCGCACTTGAATCGAACTAAGATGACCGCGCCGGCCAAACAGCTCCTGCGCCCAACCGATATCCATGGCGGCGAAATTAGCGCCAGCGGCCGTGGTCCCTTTCATGACGAACCCAACGCGCACCGGCTGTTCTCTCCCGTTCAATTGCAGGAGAAGGGAGTCGCCGCGATGCAGGCCGTGAGCGCGGGCGAATTCCTCACTGATGGCAATGGCGTCAGGCTCGCCCAGCCAGGCGGCAAGGTCGAAGTCGCTGCTACTAATATTCGTTAGCTCGAAGGTGCGAAAGGGAGTGTTGCTGAAAACGTCGACCCCCAGAATGTCGAGATATTCCCCGGGATATTGTGAGAGAGTCACCAGGCCGCGAACCAGCGGAGTCGCGGCGGCAACGCCAGCTGTTTTTTGCACCTGCGGCAGAATTGCGTCCGGCAGATCATCGCCCGGTGCGGTGAGCTCAAGCTGAGCTTTGCCCGCGACCAAGTCGATGGTGGAAGCGAAGGCCTGCCGCGCGCTGGCGTTGGCCAGCTGGATGGCAAGGTAAACCGCCACCCCCGCGGCGATGCTGAGAACGTTCAGGCCTGCGAGCAGCCGATGTTGCCCGAGATAGCGCAGGACCTGCCAATGAAAAAATCGCCAGCTGTTCATGGTTGCTCACGCGGGTCGCGATGGTCAGTCGTCCAAGGCCAGATAGCACGCTCCCAGGGCGTCACTTTTGCTCCCACTCCGCTGGGGTGTTGGCATTGTGATAGAGAGCGGTCTCATTCTCCGGCACGAGCATGGTCCGAAGAAAGCCTGCGGCGACAAGTTCCTGCGCGATCGATTGCAGCTCCGCGCTGCGCCTTCCTAATGCCGTGGCGAAATATGGTGCGCTTTCTTTTGGATAAACCGCGGCCATAGGCTCGAACCGGTCTCCGATGATGGGAACGACGCCGATCCCGCTGTGCAGCTGCGAACAGAGAAATTGAAGGTGGTCTGTCGTCATCCTGGGCAGATCGATCGCGAGCGCGAGCAAGTGCTCGGTAGTCATTCGCGCCAAAGTTGCAGCGAAGCCACTTAACGGACCAAGCGCGGGTGGCGCATCGAGAATCAGCTCGGCATCGCTCGGCAACCAAGCCGGTTTGTTTCGCGCCGAAACATAGACGTGCTCGGGTCGCAGGCGGCGCAGTTTGTCCAGCTGCCACTGCCACATCGGGCGACCGTCCCATTCCAGCAATGCCTTGTCGCGACCCATCCGGCGCGATTCCCCGCCGCAGAGAAGAACGGCGCTCAGCTTCATCGCAAACGAAACGCGGGAATGCGTCGACTACGCCGTGGGCAAGACGGGAAGCGAAGAGTGGATTCGGGAAAAGGCGGCGGAGCCGAGTTGGAGTCTGCCATTCGTTAGAATACGTGCGCGGAGTCCGCCGCGGCCACGTAAGAAATCTTCCGCGCCTTGCCCGAACGCCTGGTTCATCCAAAAGCACGGACGGCATTCCTCCATCCCCTGGAAACGAACGCCCTGAACTTCCCATTCCTCACCAATGTAGGCGGCGAGATCGACTCCACGTGTCACCACGTTGCGCCGGAGCACGGACGCGGGCCTGTCGTGTATCTTCAAGGCGGTGCAGAGCGCGGCATAAACTTCCTCGGCGAAAAATGTAATCTGCCCTTTATATTCGTCCCGGTGATCAAAGAAGCGATCTCCGCGGATTCCATGAGCCGCCACACACTCGATCTCCGCCACTTCCCTCATTGGGAAATCAGCCGGTTCCTCGCCGTGATGGCCAAAAAAGCTGTGCCCGGGCGAGAGGCAGAGGTGCAGAATCTCCACCGGGCAAGGTATCACACGGTGCCGCGCTCGCCATGAAGAGGGACAATCCGGCGGGAGTCGGCGCGGGAACGATCTTGCGACGTAAAGCTAACGGCAGCTTTGAATCGAGCGAAGATGAAGTCGCAATTGAGGCGCCGCTGGAGATTCGCCTTGGGAACGATCCGATCGCGGTCACGATGCGGACCCCCGGCCACGATGCAGAACTCGCCGCGGGATTTCTCCTCACTGAAGGGGTGATCGGTGGCGTCAACGATCTCGTCGATCTCGTGAGCGATGCTGACGAGAGCAGGCTGCGCGTGACGCTGGCCGCTGGGAATGATATCACCCCGGAGTCGCTGCAGCGTTTCGGGACGATCGCGGCTAGTTGTGGCCTTTGCGGCAAAGCCCGCCTGGAAGCGATCTATCAGCATTTGCCACCGCTCGATCAGGGCCCGGCCCTTGATATTCCCTGGCTGCTTTCTCTTCCGGAGCGAATGCGCGCAGCACAGGGAAACTTCAGTCGCACCGGCGGCTTGCATGCGGCGGCGCTCTTCGACCTTGCCAGCGATGTGTTCATCCTTCGCGAAGATGTGGGTCGACACAATGCGGTCGATAAAGTCATCGGTCGCGCCTTGCTCGATCATCTGCTGCCATTGAACCACCACCTCCTGCTGGTGAGTGGCCGTTCCTCCTTCGAGATCGTGCAGAAAGCGCTGGCGGCGCGCATCGCGCTGGTCGCCTCCATCTCGGCGCCGTCGTCCCTCGCGGTGAACTTTGCGCGGGAAGTGGGCATGACCTTGATCGGTTTTTTGCGCCCGCCGATCTTCAACGTTTACGCGCACGTGGAGCGGCTGGTCGCGCCGTAGCAAGTCGGGGCGACAAACTATGTCTCGTTAGGATCAATCGCCCGCAAGAATGTTTTGCGACGCCTTCGCGGCGTCCGGTGAGGGGGCAATGCTAATGACGACGAACTTGCTCGTGGGCGTGTTTGACCTCTCGGCAACACTGTTAATCGGCACCAGCACGTTGCCTTCCGGAAAATAGGTGGCGGTGCAGCCGCGAGCGATCGGATAGGGCGCAAGCTGGAAGTGGC
>JBDTXE010000054.1:0-9743 GCA_040006335.1 Verrucomicrobiota bacterium
GTCCATTACACCATGGGCGGTCTCTGGGTGGATTATAATTTGATGAGCAACATCCCCGGATTGCACGTGATTGGCGAGGCGAACTTCTCGGATCACGGAGCCAACCGGCTCGGCGCGAGCGCACTGATGCAGGGATTGGCTGATGGTTATTTTGTGCTCCCGAATACCCTGCCAAATTATCTCTCCGGTCAAATCGGCAAACGGCCGGCCACGGATCATCCGGAATTCAAACGCGCGGAAGACGAAGTGCGAGCGCGGGTGCGGAGGCTGCTGGACGCCGGCGGGACGCGCAGCCTCACCTCTTTCCACCGCGAGCTTGGTTTATTGCTGTGGGACAAATGCGGGATGGCGCGAAATGCCGAAGGTCTGCGCGAATGTCTGCGCCGCATTCCGGAGATGCGCGCGGATTTCTGGAAGAACGTGCGTGTGCCGGGAGAAGGCGAAACCTACAATCAGTCGCTCGAACGCGCCGGGCGCGTGGCTGATTTTCTGGAGTTCGCCGAGCTCATGGTGACCGATGCGCTGGAACGAGATGAATCCTGCGGCGGGCATTTTCGCGAAGAACATCAAACTCCGGACGGCGAAGCGCAGCGCAACGATGAACGATTCGCGGCGGTTTTCGCCTGGGAGTTTCAAGGAAACGGGCAAATCCAGCCACCAAAGCTGCACCGGGAAGAACTGCGTTTCGAAACCGTGCAACTGGCGCAAAGAAGCTATAAATGAAGAGGATTGATCATCGCGACGGCGTCTCCAGCGATCGCTGCGTCCCTCGGCCATGAATTTCATCCTCAAGGTCTGGCGGCAAGCCAATCGAGAAAGCAAAGGCAAACTCGAGCAATACGAGGCGCACGATATTTCGCCCGATACTTCCTTCCTCGAAATGCTGGATATCGTGAACGACGACCTAACGGAACGTGGAGAAATTCCGATTGCTTTCGATTCGGATTGCCGGGAGGGAATCTGCGGCACCTGTTCTTTGATGATCAACGGAGAAGCGCACGGGCCGACTCATCCCGGCGCGGCCTGCCAAGTTTACATGCGTTCGTTCCGCGACGGTGAGACGATCGTGGTGGAACCTTTTCGCGCGCGCCCCTTTCCGCTCGTGCGCGACCTGGTGGTGGACCGCTCTTCGCTCGACCGGATCGTTCAGGCTGGCGGTTACATCAGCGCGCGCACCGGCTCCGCCCCCGAGGCGAATGCCATCCCGATCCCGAAGAAGAGTGCGGACCTCGCGATGGAAGCGGCAGCCTGCATTGGCTGTGGCGCCTGCGCGGCTGCCTGTCCGAACGCTTCGGCGATGCTGTTTACCGCCGCCAAGGTCTCGCATCTGGCCTTCCTGCCGCAGGGTGATCCAGAGAGGGTTAACCGCGCCCTCAGGATGGTGCGGCAAATGGATGCGGAAGGCTTCGGGAATTGCACCAATACTTACGAATGCGAAGCGGTGTGTCCGGCGGAGATCAGCGCGAGTTTTATTTCAAAACTAAATCGCGAATACGCTCTCGCGACCCTGCGAGAGCGCGCTGGAGAATAGCGGATCCTTGGCGCGGTCGGCGCAGAAGGAAACTGCTGTTATTCGTTAGGTCGCCCTACCTCCCCCAGTGTCGTGCTGGCTGATGTCCAGAGTTCGGGATCAAGTTCCGCGCGCGCGCGCGCCACAAGCCCCTGGCCGAAACTCCCATCCTCCATCACCGCGAAAACGGTAGAACCCGAGCCGGACATCTGCGCCACCTTCACTCCTTCCTGGGCGCGTAACCAATCTTTCAGCACCTGCAGAAAGGGAAACCGCGCGAAGACCGGTTCTTCCAAGTCGTTTAAGAAAGTGATTCCGAAAGCGTTCGCTTCCTCCTGAGGTCGTTCCCGCGTGGCGCTCCAACGAGAGTAAGCCCAAGGGGTCGGCACACCGAAAGCCGGCTTCAGCAAAACCAGATGAATCGTTTTCGGCAATGACCAGAAAGTGATGAGTTCCCCGCGACCACAACAGATCGCCGCCCTTTGACGGAGGAAAAATGGAACGTCGGATCCAAGCGTTTCCGCGCAGACTTTCATCTCCTCTTCCGAAAGCTGCGTATCAAAAAATCGATTCAAACCGCGCAAGGTCGCTGCGGCATCGCTGCTGCCTCCACCCAAACCCGCCCCGTGCGGGATTCGCTTGGTCAAAGTGATCGCCACCTTTGGTTCCAGCTTCGTTTCCGCGAAGAAGAGCCGGGCCGCCCGCACCACCAAATTGTCCTCGCCAGACGGAACATCGGGCGCGCTGCATTGGAAAAAGAAATCGGCGGCGGGGGCGAAATGCAACAAGTCGCATAGCGTAATGGGAGCCATCACGGTTTCGATTTCATGAAAACCGTCCTCGCGTTTCCGCAGCACGCGGAGAGAAAGATTCACTTTGGCGTGGGCCCGCTCCTCCATACCTTCACTTCTCGCATAAATTCATGAAATCCGCGCGCGATCGCCTCATCCTTGCGCTCGACGTTCCGACGCGGGCCCAGGCTCTCTCCCTCACCGACGAACTGCTCCCCTTCATCGGAATGGTGAAAGTGGGGCTGCAGCTTTTCACCGCGGAAGGTCCGGATCTGGTGTGCGCATTGCGCGACAACGGCGTCCGCGTTTTTCTCGACCTGAAGCTGTACGACATCCCGAACACGGTCGCGCGCGCGGTGGAAGCGGCCGCCAGGCTCGACGTCCAGATGCTGACCCTTCATCTCAGCGGCGGACGCGAAATGATCGCCGCGGCCACCAACGCAGCGCCCGCAGGTTTGCTTTTGCTCGGGGTAACGGTGCTGACGAGCGCCAATGACGAGACTCTGCGAGAACTCGGATTGAAAGAAGGAGTTGCCGCGCAAGTCGCCCGCCTGGCAAAACTGGGTGAGCAAGCCGGCCTGCGCGGTTTTGTGGCGAGCCCGCTCGAGTTAGCCGCACTGCGGCAAATCCTCGCTCAAGACGCGCAGTTGGTGATTCCTGGAATTCGGCCCAGCGGTTCGGACGCCGGTGATCAAAAACGCACGATGACTCCGGCAAAGGCCGTGGCGGCCGGGGCTGATTATCTTGTGGTCGGACGTCCGATCAGGGCCGCAGAAGACCAGAAGGCGGCTGCGCGAAAAATTATTGAGGAACTCGAAAGCTGATCTTTGCACAACTGAGTCTTCTTGACGACGCCACCCCACGGGAGGGCGCCCTGCAGATGGCCCTGGACGAAGTGCTCTTGCAATCGTCGCAGGTCGCGATCCTCCGCTTCTACCGCTGGCGCGAGGCAACCGTTTCGTTTGGATACTTCGGCAAAGTGGCGGAAGCGCGCGCTTTCGCAGCTGGTCGCGCGATGGTGCGGCGATGGACCGGAGGCGGGATTGTTCCGCACGGGGACGACCTCACTTATTCGCTCATCCTGCCGGCGACCGCCCCCGCGACGGCGCTTTCTTCGCCCGCGCTCTATCAACATATCCACACCACGATCGCGCAATGTCTCGCGCGGACTGGCCTCCGGGCCACGCTTGCCTCGGGCAGTGTCCCGCGCCGTTCGGACGCCTGCTTCGCCAACCCGGTCCTCGCCGATCTGATGTTAAATGGGCACAAGATCGCCGGCGCAGCGCAACGGCGGACGCGCACCGGCTTACTCCATCAAGGCAGCATTCAGCTGACCGTTGACGAAGCGTTGCTGCGTCAGAATCTGGCGGCGGCTCTGGCGGATGAAGTTGAGATTGCGCAAGACACCCCGACCCGTTTGCTGGAGGAAGCAAAACGTCTGGCCGCGCAAAAATATGCGAGTGAAAGATGGCTCGGCCGGTGTTAAATCGTTAGCGCTTTGACATCAAATCGCTGCCCATTATCCTGAATCTGTGGAGGTTTCCTTGCGCTCGACTGCGACCACTACCACTCCGGTCAACCGTTTAACGCAAATAACGGCTCTGATTCAGCCGCAATTGAAACAGGTTGCAGCGCGGATCGCCGAGCAGGCCGCGGCCTTTGATCCTGCGATCGAAGGTTACGTCAGCTACGCTCTCGGGAACAGCGGCAAGCAGTTGCGACCGATCGTGGCTCTCCTCGCCGGCAGCGCCACCGGTGAGATTAAGCCGGCCCACGTGGAACTCGCCGTCATCATCGAACTGGTGCACCTCGCGACCCTGGTGCATGACGACATCATGGACGAGGCAGAGCGACGCCGGGGGCTGCCGACGTTGAACGCGCGCTGGGGCAATGCCCTCAGTGTGCTTCTGGGCGACTCGCTCTTTGCCCACGCGCTCGATCTCTCGACGCGATTTGATGACCCGGAGATCAGTCGCGCGATCGCGCGCGCCACCCGCGATGTCTGCACCGGCGAAATTATCCAGACGCAACGCCGTTTCGATCTTCATCTCGCGATGGAGGAATACTTTCGCATCATCGAAATGAAAACGGCAACGCTGTTTGCGGTCGCGGCGCAGCTCAGCGCGAAATTGAACGGCGCGGCGCGTGAGCACGAACAAACCCTGCACGATTTCGGCCTGCACCTGGGGGCGGCCTACCAGATTTATGATGATTGTCTCGACGTGGCGGGACGGGAGCAAACCGCCGGCAAAACGCTCGGGACCGACCTGCATAAAGGCAAGATCACACTGCCGATGCTGCGCCTGTTGAGCAACGCTTCCGAGCAGGAAAAGGAACGCTATTGCCAGCTGATCCTGGAAGGCGACGCGGTTTCGCTGACCCTGCTCCTGCGGACAGATTGCGCGCCGGCGATGAACGAGTCGATGGCTCTCGGGGCCGCGCGTCTGGAGAAAGCGCGCGCGCAGCTGGAATCGCTTCCGCCGTCGCGCGCGCGGGAAGGGCTCGGTTGGCTGGTCGAGAGCATCGGCGCCATGCTCCGGGCCTTGCCACCCGCTGGCGCCTGATGCGCCGGTAATGGCAACGACGAAGATTCTCGAGCTGCCGGAGGAAGACCGGCCGCGCGAAAAACTGCTCCAGCGCGGAGCGGCCGCCCTAACGGATCGTGAACTGCTCGCGATCCTTCTGCGCACGGGCGTCGTCGGGAAAAACGCGGTCGAAGTCGGGGGCGAGATTCTACAGCAGCATCGGGGCCTGAGTGGTCTTTGCCGCTGTTCGACCCAGGAGCTGAGAAAAATTCACGGGATCGGGCCGGCCAAAGCGGTGCAGCTCGCGGCCGCGTTCGAGCTGGGGCGACGGCTGGCGCGCGAAACCGTTACCCGGGAAAAAATCGATTCTCCGGAACTGGTTTACGATTTGCTCGGCACGGAGATGCGCGCCTTGCGCAAGGAATCCTTGCGCGTGCTGCTGCTCGACACGCGCTATCGCCTGCTCGAGACGAAGGAGGTTTCGCTCGGGAGTGTGAACGAAAGCATCGCGCATCCTCGGGACGTTTTTCAACCGGCGGTGGCGGCCTCGGCCTACGCGCTCATCGTGGTGCACAATCATCCTTCTGGTGATCCGTCGCCGAGTTCGGCCGATCATAGCCTCACCCGCCGCCTGGCCGAGGCGGCCGAGCTGATGCAGATCAAACTCCTCGATCACATTATCCTGGGCGCGCCGGCGGAGAATCGCGCGCCCTATTTCAGCTTCAAAGAAGCGGGCGTGCTTTAATGATCCATCCCACCGCGGTCATAGCGCCGGAGGCGAAGCTCGGTGGCGGCGTCAGCGTGGGGCCGCATAGCGTCATCGGAGAGAACGTCACCATTGGCGATGGGACAACGATTGGCGCGAATGTCGTCATCGAAGGCGAAGTCACCATCGGGAGCGGAAATCGCATCGGGCATGGCAGCGTCATTGGAGGCGAGCCGCAGGACATCGGTTTCCAGCGCAGCACGCGCAGCCGGGTGGAGATCGGGGATGGCAATAATATTCGTGAGCATTGCACCATCCACCGCGGGACGGTCCAGGACAGCGCCACTACCATCGGCCACGAAAACTTCCTCATGGTCGGGGTGCACATCGGTCATAACTGCGCCGTGGCGAACAAGACCATCATCGCCAACAACGTTCTCCTCGCCGGTAACGTCAGCATCGCCGATCAAACCTTCATTGGCGGCGGCTCTGTTTTCCACCAAAACATGCGGGTGGGTCGGCTGGTCATGGTGCAGGGCAGTTCCGGCTTCGGCAAAGACCTGCCACCCTTCACTCTTGCCGCAAAGCGCAATGCTGTTTTCGGCCTGAACGTGATCGGATTGCGTCGCGCTGGCTTTTCCATGGAACAGCGCGATGAAATCAAGCGCGCTTTTAAACTTCTCTACCTCAGCGGTCACAACACCCGCGACGCCATGAAGGAGGCGGCGAACCAGCCGTGGTCAGCTCTGGGACAGGAATTCTTTGAGTTCGTCCGCGTCGCCCTAACGATGCGTGGCCTTTGCCCTTACCGACGCGAGCCGAAGGAAGAAATCGCAGGCTAAGAAAAGAGCTCGCGAACGAGCGTTCGCGAGCTCCTCCAATTCTTAAAATGGCCTAGCGGCCGTCGCCGTCCGCATCGCCCGGAAGCGCACGTTCGACTTTGTCCCAGGCCGCCCTGGTCGCGTGCTTCGCGTCCGCCCACGCGACACTCGATCTGCCTTTGGTGTTCTCGTAGTCGCGTTCCAAGTCACCTTCAACCTCGTCCCATTTCTTGCCCGCATGCTTGCCGTAACCGGTATAGCCGGTGCGGTAGGCAGGTTGATACTCGTCGTAGTTTAAGTCCTGCTTGGCGTAGGACTCGTTCCGGTAATTATCGCGCCAGTAGGCGTCCTCCGCCGTTGGGTCGATAGCCTCGGCCACGCTTTTACCAGCAAGACCGCCTACCACCGCTCCGACGACAGCACCGACAACGGCGCCGACCGGACCGCCAACGGCACCGATGGCTGCGCCAGTTGCTCCTCCGCCGGCGGCTCCGACTCCGGTCCCGACAGGGTGAGCGCCGGGAGCACCGGTGATTGGATCGCGGTTTGCATCTCTATCTTCGTTTGGATTCATCATCGAGATAGATTCGTCCTGCCACCGATGTTTGGTTTGATTAATATCAAGCTTCCTCGGCTCGAGGCTGCCGGTAGGAGGTGGGTTTACCTTAAAGAAGGAGCGTGGACCTAGTTGAGGGAAAGCAGCGCGAGCATCCGGCCGGTCCGCGCCTTTTCGGCTCGGTAGGAATAGTAGGAGTGCAGATCGCACGCGGTGCAGATTCCGGAATCAGTGACGTCCAGAACGCCGTGCGCCCGGCACTGACCGACAATCTCCGCCGCGAAATCGACTTCGTAATGGGGAGGTCGAATACACGGGCTGAGTTGAACGATGAGATCTCGAGGCGCAACGCCAAACGCACTTTCCATGACCTCAATCGCGCGCGCGGCGATGCCAAGTTCCGTTCCCTTTCGTCCGGAGTGCACCAGACCGATCGCGCGCTCTTGCCGGTCGACCAGATAAATTGCACAGCAATCGGCCACGTAGATGCCGAGGCAGACATTTCGCTGATTAGTCACAATCCCGTCTGCACCCTCGAAGCAAACATCGCCCGGCGGCGGTGAATCCACGATGGCAATTTCGTCGCCGTGAACCTGGCGCGCTGTGATGAAGGCGTGCTGCGCGAGGCCGAGTTCCGCGCGGGCCTGTTGATGCACCTGGTCGAGATTGCGCAAAACGACGGCTTTCTCGATATCGACGGCAATTCCCGGGACGCGACGAACAAAGCCGTGGCGCGCTCCAGCAGCCTCCAGCGCTGGGAACCTCTCGATTGGAACTTCGCTATTTCCCAAGCGAGTTCGTCGTTCGTGTGCGGGTGCGCGTGCGAGTCGTCACCGTCTGTCGCTCGTTGCAGTTCAAGGGCAACGGCGTCGGCTTCGGCGCGGGCGTAGCCGCGGGCCCTGTGCGCAACTTCTGTCGAGTCGACTTCTCGTCGAGGCAGGGCGAATAGCGGACTTCCGTGGCGGTGACGCGATCAAATTCCGCCACCGCGGTATCGTAGGTAAAGAGGGCCTGCAATTGCGTGGACCGAGCAGTCGTAAGTTGTACTCGCGCGTCGAGCACTTCCAATTGCGTGCCGGCGCCGGCATCCAGACGCGCCTGCGCCAGACGTAACGCCTCGCCCGCCTGTTCGACATTCTTCTCCTGACTTTGAATCAGTTCCCGCCCCTGAACCAGATTCGAAAAGGCTTGCTGCACTTCCAGCTCCACCTGGCGCACGGCGTCATCGAGGGAAATCTTGGATTCCTCCAAAACCGCCCTAGCCTGCCTTACCCGCCCGTAGGTTTCGCCGAAATCCCAGACCGCCCAGCTGCCGGTGGCTCCGATAATGTAGCCGCTCCGGACGTCATCCACCTTGTCGCTCAAAGGCGAACTGCGAAATTCCGCTCCCGCGCTCGCGTTGAGCTGCGGAAAATAACCAGAACGGGCCACTCCCACCTGCGCGTTGTTCGAGAGGACGATTGCTTTTTGCTGTTTGAGGAAGGGCCGGTTTTGTTTGGCGACCCGAATAGCCTCCGTCACCGGCATCGATCGGTTCACGTAATACAGCTCACCGACCGTTTCCAAGGGTGCGCTGTCGCCGCGTCGCGGATCAAAATCCAGCCCCAGCGTTTTCGCCAGCTGCAATTGCGAGATGCGGAAGTTATTCCGGGCGGAAATAAGCTGCGGATATTGATTGGAGAGAGCCACCTGCGCTTGCAGGACGTTAAACCGCGGGACGGTGCCCGCTTCGAAACGGTTTTGCTGATCCTGGAGCTGGCTCTGCAAGAGGCGCACCGATTCGTCCTGCACGCCGATCAGAGCGCGATTGAGCAGCACCTGGTAAAATTGCTGCCGGACGGTGGCAATGGTTTGGTCGATGACGTTGCGGAAGGCGTAGTAAGAGGTGTCGCGCTGAAAATCGGCGGAATTGATCTGGGAGACAATGCGCCCGCCGGCGAAAATGACCTGCGTCGCCTGGATGGAGACGTTGTAAGTGCGCTCGGCGCCGTTGAAGTTGGAGAAACTCCCGCCGTTCCCGACATTTCCTCCGTTCACACCCGAGACGTTGTTCAAATGCGGATCGAGATCCTGGAACTGACCAGTCGCATTGACCTTCGGCAAAATGCCGGCCCGCATTTCGATGTAGAGACCTTTTGTCCGTTCAATCTCCTGCCGCGCCCGCAAAATATCGGGGTTTTGCTGGAGCGCAGTGAGGATCGCTTCCTGCAAAGTGAAGCGCCGCAATGAGCTGGATCTAAGTTCGCCGACGGTGTCGCCCGCTTGTGCGGTGATGGCCAGGAGCGCCGCGGCGCTGCACAGAAGCCTTTTGAAACAATTCATGCAATAGGGTCGGGCATGGACAAGCGCGGACTTTAGCGAAATCCGGCGCTATTGCCAACTCACAGTCGCGGGCTCGCTTTGAGACGCGTGCTTGGCCTGGCAAAAGTCGAATATTTTGGTGTAAATCTGGAGCCACGCCTTCTGCTCATTTGGGGTCAGATACGCCATCAACTTCATCAGATTCTCCACCACGTCCTCACGGATGCGCCGCACCAGGGCCGATCCCTTCGGCGTAATACAGACCAGGACTTTACGCCGATCGTCCGGCGGGATGGCGCGGGTGACATAGCCTGAGCTTTCGAGCCGCGCGACCAAGCCGCTGGCCGCTGCGGTGGTATGCCCCATTTTTTGCGCGATGGCGGACATGGTGAGCACTTCCTTGTGATCCAGAGCCGCGAGCGAGAAGTATTGGGCGAAAGAGATATCTCCTCCCGCCAGTTCCTTCGACAAACGCAGCAGAAAGCACCGCTGCATTTCCATGATGATGAAGGAAAGCCGTTCCGCATCCAGCC
>JBDTXE010000055.1:0-9624 GCA_040006335.1 Verrucomicrobiota bacterium
AGCGGCACGAGCGGACGCAGATCGGGTGGAATGACCGGCAATACTTCCAGCACCATCCACTCCGGCCGGGCATGCGAGCTCATAAAGCCCTGCACCAGCTTCAGGCGCTTGGCTAGTTTCTTACGGATCTGCTTGCTCTTGGTGTTCCCCATCGCCACCTCCAGCTCTTTGTTGAGCTTGTGCAGGTCGATCTCGGCCAGAAGCTTCTTGACCGCTTCCGCACCCATCCCGGCGGTAAAGGATTCCCCGTACTGCTCCTGGGCTTCGCGATACTCGATCTCGTTCAGTAATTGTGCCTTCTGCAGCGGCGTCTGACCGGGATCAATGACGATGTAATCCTCGTAGTAGATCACCCGCTCCAGCTGCCGCGCGCTCATGTCGAGCATCAGCCCGAGGCGAGACGGCATGCATTTATAAAACCAGATATGCGACACCGGCACCGCCAGCTCGATGTGTCCCATGCGCTCGCGGCGCACGCGCGCCAGCGTCACTTCCACGCCGCACCGATCGCAGATGACGCCCTTGTGCTTGATCCTCTTGTATTTTCCGCAAGAGCATTCCCAATCCCGCGTCGGTCCGAAGATGCGCTCGCAGAACAAGCCGCCCTTCTCCGGTTTAAACGTCCGGTAATTGATCGTCTCCGGGTTCTTCACCTCGCCCTTACTCCAGGAGCGCATGGTATCGCTCGAAGCGACCCCAATCGAGACCTGATCGAAACCGACCGCCCGTTCTTCACCTACTAATTCCCGCCAAGAATGTTCGTTCATTTATATAATTATCGTTAGCTACCTACCGCTAAATTTGTTTTCGTGGACGTCCCCGCCTTCTTCGCCAAAATCCTGCCAACCTATGCGGTGGCTCCGTCAAAGACGCTCGCCGGCGCCTGACCACCGACCTTCACGTCCAGGCCAAGCGACTGCATTTCCTTGATCAGCACGTTGAAAGACTCCGGCGTGCCCGCCTCTAACGAATTGTCGCCCTTGACGATCGACTCATAGATCCGGGTTCGTCCCTGGACGTCATCCGATTTCACCGTCAGCAGTTCCTGCAGGGTGTAAGCCGCGCCGTATGCTTCCAGCGCCCAGACTTCCATTTCGCCAAAACGCTGCCCGCCATACTGAGCCTTGCCTCCCAGTGGCTGCTGCGTCACCAGCGAATACGGTCCAACCGCGCGCGCATGAATCTTATCGGCCACGAGGTGACCGAGCTTCATCATATAGATGTAGCCCACCACCACTTCCTGGTCGAAGGCGTCTCCGGTGCGACCATCAAAGAGGCGCGACTTCCCGCTTTCCTGCACCCAGGTGAATCCTTCCTGTTTCCGCGCGTCCTTTAAATATTCCCGCACTTTCGTCTCCGAAATGCCGTCAAAGACAGGGGTCGCGACCTTGAAGCCGAGAGCTTTCGCGGCCACGCCCAAATGCGTCTCTAGCACTTGGCCGACATTCATTCGGCTCGGCACGCCAAGCGGGTTCAGCACGATTTCCACCGGGGTTCCATCCGGGAGGAACGGCATGTCCTCTTCCGGAACGATGCGCGCCACCACACCCTTGTTTCCGTGACGCCCGGCCATCTTATCGCCGACGGAAAGTTTCCGCTTGGAAGCAATGTAAACCTTCACCTGCTTGATGATACCAGGATCGATATCGTCGCCGCTCTCCACTCGATCCAGCGACCGCTCACGTTCCAGATCCAGCTCGGCGAACTTATGCTCGTAGGAAGCGATGATTTCGCGGATCTTGTTACGAATTGGCGAAGGATCGATCTCGATGTGATCGTGCACGTTCGCCAGCTTGCGCAGTAACGTTTTCGTGATCTTGCGGTTGGCGGGAATAATAATCTCACCCGTCTCCGCATTCACGACGTCGAGCGGGATCTTCTCGCCCAGGAGAATATTGGAAAGCGAATCGGTTAACTGCTCGATCAACTCTTCCTTCTTCTTGCGATGATCTTCCGTGATCGTCTTGAGCTGACGTTTTGTTTCTGTCGGCGTTAACTTCTCGCGCGAAACTTCGCGGCGGGACGAAACCTTTACATCCATGACAATGCCGTAGGTGCCCGAGGGGACGGTCAGCGAGGTGTCTTTCACATCAGCCGCCTTTTCGCCAAAGATTGCGCGCAGGAGGCGCTCTTCCGGCGCCAGTTCGGTCTCAGATTTTGGGGTAATCTTACCAACCAGGATGTCGCCGGGCTTCACTTCCGCGCCGACGCGCACGACACCGTCCGGACCGAGGTTGCGCAACGCTTCCTCGCTCACGTTCGGGATGTCCCGGGTAATTTCTTCCGGCCCGAGCTTGGTATCACGCGCTCCGATCTCGAATTCGTCGATGTGAATGGAAGTATAGATGTCTTCCTTCACCACCTTCTCCGAAATCATGATGGCATCTTCGAAGTTATAGCCATTCCAAGGCATGAAGGCGACGAGGACGTTCCGGCCGAGCGCGAGCTCCCCCTGCTCCGTGTTCGGTCCGTCGGCAATAACCTGACCCTTCTTCACGTGCTGGCCCTTTTTCACGATTGGCTTCTGATTGACGCACGTCCCGGCATTCGAGCGCATGAATTTGCGCAGCTCGTAAATGTGCAGGCCGGCCTCGGCGTCGCTTTTTAGTTTCTTCCGACTATCCGGCATGTGGCCATCCTTGCTGATCACAATCTGATCGGCCGTGACCGAGGCCACCTTGCCGCCATCGACCGCGATCAAGACCGCATGCGAGTCGCGCGCGACCTTTCCTTCCAAGCCGGTGCCAACCAGCGGAGATTCACTAACGATCAATGGCACGCCCTGCCGTTGCATGTTCGAGCCCATGAGCGCGCGGTTGGCGTCATCGTGCTCCAGGAACGGAATCAATCCCGCCGCGACCGAAACCAGCTGCTTCGGCGAAACATCCATGTAGTGAACCTTGGAGGGCTCCACTTCGAGGAAATCTCCCCGGTAACGCACTGACACCTTTTCGCCGGTGAAATGACTGCGTCCATCGATCGGCGCATTAGCCTGTGCCACGAGATAATTTTCTTCCCGGTCGCCGGTCAGATAATCAATCTCTTCTGTGACGCGTCCGTTCGTGACCTTGCGGTATGGCGTTTCGATAAATCCAAACTCGTTGATGCGGGCAAAGGTCGACATCGAGCTGATGAGGCCGATGTTTGGTCCCTCCGGCGTTTCGATCGGACAAATGCGTCCGTAGTGGGAGGGGTGAACGTCACGCACTTCAAACCCGGCGCGATCGCGCGAAAGCCCGCCTGGCCCGAGCGCCGACAAACGCCGTTTGTGGGTCAACTCCGCCAGCGGATTCGTCTGATCCATGAACTGCGAGAGCTGCGAACGGCCGAAGAAATCGCGGATGACCGCGCTCAGCGCCTTCGGATTGATCAGCTTCTGCGGCGTCATCCCATCGATGTTGATATCGAATAAAGTCATGCGCTCTTTGACCAACCGCTCGGTGCGGGCGAGCCCGACCCGGCACTGATTGGCCAGAAGTTCGCCGACCGTCCGGACGCGGCGGCTGCCAAGATGATCGATATCGTCGAGCGTGCCTTCGCCGCGGCGCAGATTGATCAAATATTTAATCGCCGCGATGAAATCCTTGTCGGTCAGGATGCGCTCACCCAGATCGACGTCGATGCCGAGCTTCTGGTTGAGTTTGTAGCGACCAACACGTCCGAGATCGTACTTTTTGGGATCGAAGAAAAGACGTTTGAGCAACGCTTTGGCGTTCGCGACTGTTGGCGGATCGCCCGGGCGCAAGCGTCGATAGATATCCTTGAGCGCTTCTTCCTGGTCGTGAGCCGGGTCCTTTTTTAGCGCCTTCACCACGGTGTCGTCCTGCGAAATGTCGATCGCCTTCACTTCCTTGTGACCGAGCGCCATGATCTGTCGCACCGTCGCGAGAGTGAGAGGCTCAAACGCACGCGCGACGGTGACTTCGCCGTCGAGGACGTCAGCCGTCAGCACCTTCGTCGCGAGCATCTCTTCATCGAGCTTTTCGCTGAGTTTCAGCGTCTCGATGTGGTAAAAAAGTTTAATTACTTCCTCGTCCGGCCCGTAACCGAGAGCGCGAAGGAAGGTGGTCGCGAGAAACTTCCGCCGACGCTTGCGCCGATCGAGATAAATGTAGAGGAGGTCGCTGGTATCGAACTGCACTTCGATCCAGGAACCGCGATCTGGAATGATGCGGAAGCTGTAGAGCACCTTCCCGTTGAGGTGAATCGACGACTCGAAAGCGATGCCGGGCGAGCGGTGGAGCTGAGAAACCACGACGCGTTCGGCCCCGTTGATGACGAAGGTGCCCTGAGGCGTCATCAGCGGGATTTCGCCCATATAAACCTTCTCCTCCTTTGTTCCCTTTTCCTCGCGCAACTGAAAGGTGACATGGAGCGGCGCACTGAAGGTCTGGCCTTCGCGCTGAGCCTCTAGCGCACCAAGCTTGGGCTCTCCGATCTCGTAATGAGAGAAATCGAGCGTCGATTTTTCATCGTAGCTCTCGATTGGGAACACCTCTCGGAAGACCGCCTGTAATCCGTGGTTCTTCCGCTTGTTTAGCGGCACATCTTTCTGCAAAAAATCGATGTAAGAATTGAGCTGAACCTCAATCAGATTGGGCGGCTCAAGGGCCTCTTTGATCGTTCCGAAGTGAATGCGCTCTGCCTGTTGTGACGACATAAATTTTCTTCGCTAGGTGGGTTACTGCGCAGCGCCAACGAAAACGCCACCAGTTCCCGAGGGGTTAGAGACCAGCCGGAGGGAAAGACGACAAGAATGACAGCGAATCGGCAGGGTGTCAAATCGACCACCACCGTTTCGTTGCCTGCCTAAGATTATGCCGCCGTCTGCCGGGTTAAAAATAACTTCGCTTACTCTTAACGATGCAGATGTATGCCACGACCGGAAACGGCGCGCAAACCTATTTTGCTCTTCTACGAGGGAAGCAAGACGCGCGCCCCGATCCGAGCGGGTCGCGTCAGCACTGCGCAAACGCTCTGCGGGACGCAAACAAAGGCGAGAATGGAATGCTTGCAGCCGGTTCGCGGGAGCGATCTCTGGGGTAGGATGGGCGTCCCGGCCGCCGGCTGCGGCGTCTCGCGGAGCGAACTTTTGGCTTTCCGAGGAACGACAAACCGAGACGCAAGATGCCTCGCTCGGCGGGCGAGCCGCCCACCCTACCCCAGATCATTGCCCCAGAGCTGCCACCCAAAAACTTATACCGCTCAAGCAGCTCCCCACATTCCCGACCGAGCCGACTATCCAATTCGGCTCGGTCGGGAGAATTCTCCGCGCAATCTATGGCTGCACGCAAACACCCGCCGGGGAGCGGCGACAATCACCGCCTTGTTCCTGCAAGTGAGTTATTTGATTTCGACCTTCGCGCCCGCCGCTTCGATCTTCTTCTTCATTTCCTCGGCTTCGGCCTTGGTCACACCCTCCTTAACGGTCTTGGGAGCCCCTTCCACCAGGGCTTTGGCTTCCGCCAGGCCGAGGCCCGGGACCGCGCTGCGCACTTCCTTGATCACGCCGATCTTGTTCGCGCCCATTTCCTTAAGAATGACGTCGAAAGTTGTCTTCTCCTCCGCGGCAGGAGCTGCTGGCCCGCCCGCAGCGGGTGCCGCGGCCATGGCCACCGGAGCGGCGGCGCTGACGCCCCACTTCTCTTCCAGCTGCTTTACCAATCCAGCAATCTCCAGCACCGTCAGGCCGCTGAGTTGCTCCACAATCGCGCTTGTATCTGCCATCTTATTTTCCTTTCAATCGCCGGCTGCGGAAGCTTCCGCAAAATTAAGGCCGGCAGCCGCCGGTCCGGACAGGTTGTTTCTTTGGGTTAGTCGCTGCGTCGCGCAGCAAAGGTTTGGTTTTTCTCCTGAAAATTCTAAGCAGCCGCCGCCGCCGCAGGCTTTCCTTCCTTCTCCGCCTTGGCATTCAAGAGACGCGCCAGCGAAGCTCCGGGTTCGTTCAGCAGGCGGGCCAGCTGAGTCATGGGTAACAGGAACAGATTAAGAAGCTGCCCGAGAAGCACCTCGCGCGACGGCAATTCTGCCAACGCCTCGACTTCCTGAGTGGACAACACGGCCTTATCCACCACTCCAACTTTAACGGCGGCGATTTTAAACTCGGCCGCGAAGGTCTTGAGTATCTTCGCTACCGGCGCCACGTCCTTTTCACCCAGCACCACCGCCGTTTGGCCGCTTAATTTATCGGCCACGTCCGGCAAACCTGAATCGGTCATCGCCCGGCGCAAAAAGCTATTCTTCACCACTCGCATCTCCGCTCCCGCGGGTGCCAAACGGTTACGCAGCTCTCCGAACTGGGCCACCTTCATCCGCTGGTAATCGGTCACCAGGATAAAGGGAGATCGGTTCAATTTTTCGCTCAGGTCAGAAACGATATTCGCTTTTTCCGGTCTCATGGTTACGCCTCGTCTTCTAAACGCTCAGGTAAGGGGACGGATCGATCGCGACACCTGGCGACATTGTCGCGCTTAGCGTCATCGCCTCCACATATTTCCCTTTGGCAGTCGCAGGTCGCGCTCGCACCACCGCTTCAATCACGGCGCTGCCATTTTCCACCAGCTGGTTCTCCGCGAACGAAAATTTCCCTACCGGGACCGCCACATTCCCGTTTTTATCGAGCTTAAATTCCACCCGCCCGGCCTTCACTTCCTGCACCGCTTTGGCGGTATCGTCAGTGACGGTGCCAGTCTTCGGATTCGGCATCAGGCCGCGCGGTCCCAGCACTTTCCCGAGCTTTCGCACCTCCGCCATCGCCGCCGGAGTGGCGATCGCCACATCGAAATCCTGAAATCCTTCCTGACACTTCTGAATCATCTCCTTGAAGCCCACGAATTCCGCGCCGGCATTCTTCGCCGCGGTCGCCGACTGCCCCTCGGCAAAAACCAGAACGCGCACCTGCTTGCCGCTGCCGTGAGGAAGCGGGCAGGTTCCGCGCACCATTTGATCGGACTGCTTGGGGTCAACGCCGAGCCGAAAAGAGACCGTCACGGTCTGATCAAACTTCGGCGGCTGAAATTTCTTCAAAGTCGATACGGCGTCATTCAGGCTGTAGGACTTCTTTCGATCCACCAGCTCGGCGGAAGCGCGATAACGTTTGCTACGATTTTGTTGCATGATTTTATGCAGTGCGAACGAGCCCAGCTCTCCTGCTAAAACGCCGCTCTAACGCGACGAGGGCGACCACGCTAATGGATTTTCCGATCTTGTCAAAACTCGCTCATCAGGTCTGAGTCAGATACGGATTTTGCCGCAGTGGACGGAGCCGACGCCGGGCCGTTGCGCACGACCTTCCCATCCTTCATCACGAAAGAAACGCGCTCCGTGGCAGTGATATCCTGAGTGGGATCGCCCGGCATCGCGATCACATCGGCCAGCTTCCCCTTCTCCAAAGTGCCAAGTTTCGGGGCGACGCCGAACAGCTCTGCATTCACCGACGTGGCAGACCTCAAGGCGTCGATCGGTGCCATCCCCAGATCGGTCATTAGTTTGAATTCTTTGGCGTTCTGCCCGTGCGGATAGACTGCCGCATCCGTGCCGAAGGATATTTTCACGCCGATTTTCACCGCATTTCGAAACATCTCGGTGCGCGCGTCGGAAGCCGCCTGCGCTTTCGCTTGAATCGCTGGCGGATAAGCCTTCACCCGCGGCATGATGTAGTCCGTCGCCAGCAGAGTGGGCGTCAGATACGTCCCCTTGCTTTTCATGAGGGTGAGCGTCTCCGGTTTCAAAAACGAACCGTGCTCGATGGAATCGACCCCCGCATTGATGGCATCTCGCGCCGCCTGATCGCCATGGCAATGCACCGCCACCTTTTTGCGCAGGCGATGAGTTTCATCGGCCAGCGCGACCATTTCCGCGGCGGTGAATTGCGGCACGTCCACCTCGTCCTTCAAGGACAGAACGCCGCCCGACACCGCCGCCTTGATGACGTCGGCACCATTCTTCACTTCGTAACGCACCGCTTTGCGAATGTCGTCCGGGCTATCGGCAATGCCATCGGTCACGTCCGGTTCGCGCCCGAAAAGCATGTCGCGAAAACCGTTTAAAGGATCGAAATGCCCGCCGGTGGCGCCGATGCCATGCGTCGCGACCAGCATGCGCGGGCCGGGGAGAAGACCGCGATTGATGGCATTACGCAACGAGACGTCCGGGAAATCGTGCGCGTTAGTGATACGGCTGCCGAGATCCCTCACCGAGGTAAAGCCGGCTTCCAGGGTTGCCTTCGCGTTCGGCATACATTCATAGGCGATCTCGGAGATGTTCAGATCGAGTTCGTGCAAGCGGTGCTCGTTGTAATTTCCTGAATAGTCGAACGTCAGATGGGTATGCGCGTCCATAAAGCCGGGCGAAAGCGTGGCGTCGCCCAGATCCACCACTTCCGCTCCCTCTGGAATCGCGACGTTGCTGCCCGCATCGAGAATCTTGTCGCCCTGCACCAGCACGACCGCGTTCGGGAGCAGACTCTTTGCTTTGCCATCAAACAAACGCGCGGCTTTCAGCGCGATGATCTTCTCCTGCGCGAGGGCCGTTGACGCCACCCACGCTGCCGTGAGGAAAAAAAGTGAAGCTTTCGCCCGCCAGGAAATTGTCATCCTGCGGCCATACCAATCCCTTGTGAGGAAAGCAAGCTTCGCGGTAATTTGAGTTGCTCGCGTCCCGTGATCCTGATTGCAGTGAAATCGCAGTCCTCTCATACTGCCGGAATGACACGTCGCCTCAAGCGGATCGCGCCGATGCAAGCGGGCAAAATCCTTGGATTGCTTTATGCCTGCTTTGGCTTGTTGCTTTTGCCGTTCATTGCTTTCGGCGGCCTGATGGGGTTATTCGCTTCCCATGCCGGGCAGTTACAGAACGCTTCCGCTCCGCCCCCCGCAGTAATCGGCGCAATCATGTTCGGTATGGCCATTGGCGCGCCAATCCTCTACGGCTTGATGGGATTTTTGGGGGGCATCATCATGGCCGCGCTCTACAATCTCTCTGCGCGCTGGGTCGGCGGTCTCGAGGTGGAAGTAGAATAATCGTTAGGTGCCGAAAATGAAAAAACTTTGCGTCGGGATTCTTCTCGTCTGGTGTTGCGCTGACGCAGGATCTGCGGCGAGCGATACGCTGGCGCAACTGTCGAATGGATCCGCGCCCGCTCATTGTTCACGAAGGCATCCCCGGACACTACTTCCAGCTTTGTCTGGTCTGGAAGAACGATGATCCCATCCGCGTTACTACTACGATTCCGGTGCCAACGAAGGCATCGGCTTTTACGCGAAAGGAATGATGCTGCAGATGGGTTTATTTGATGACAGCCCGCCACCCGGGAGATCATTTATAAGTTCATGCGTCTACGCGCTCTTCGCGTAGAAGTAGACGGGAAATTAGCCCTTGGCGAATTCACCCCCGAGCAAGCCGAAAAAATATCTCGAAGAAAAAGTTCCCATGGATGCCGGCACCGCTCGGCAGGAAGCGACCGCGTTTTCAATCGGGTCCAGGCAGGCCATCAGCTACGAAATCGGAAAGCTTCAGATCACGAAGTTTCTGGCAGAAGCGCGCCTGCGCCAAGGCGACAAGTTCAACCTGGCCTTCCATGATTTCGTCTGGAAAAACGGCAACGTCCCCATCGCCTTGCAGCGC
>JBDTXE010000056.1:0-9609 GCA_040006335.1 Verrucomicrobiota bacterium
AGCCGGTCTCGATCGTCTGGACGAATTCTTCCGGCAACTGCTCTACCCTCATTTCCGCTGCGAGACGCTCATGATCGTACTCGAGCGGAATAAAGTCGATCTTGACCTGCTTCCCCTCGTCCACGCTAAGCAGCGTGTACCAAACGCATGTTCGACCGTCATTGGCGGGCCGGCCGATCGCGCCGCAGTTGATAAAATGTTTGCCGCTCGGGAGTTGACGATGCCAGTGCAGACCGGTGTGCGTTCCGACGATGATGTCCGCGTTGTAGGCCAGGCAGAGGCGCTCGAGGAACGCGCTCGAAGTGGTCGTCTCCCAGAGGAACTCATTCATCTTGCGCGGGGAGCCGTGGCAAAGCAGCACGCGCACGCCGTTCAAATCGAGCCGGAGGTTGGATGGTAAATCGCGCATCCACAGTTTGTTTTCCTGCGCTGTCTTCTTGAAGGTGTAGTCGTAGGAAAGTCGCGCGAAATAATTATCTTTCGGATCGGTGTAGCCGCATTGGCAATCAGCGAGTCCGTGGCCGACCGAATTGTCGTAATTGCCTTGGACGACGGGAATCCTCGCGTCGCGCAGGAGCGGAAAGACTTTATCCGGATGCGGGCCGAACGCGCCGAGGTCGCCCAGACAGAAGACGCGATCGGCACCCCGCCGCGGCGCAGCTTCGAGCAACGCAGCCAACGCGAGATGGTTTGAGTAGACGCCGCCGAAGATCGCGATGCGTTCGGTCATGCGGCTTCCGCTTTTGCACTCTCACCCAAACTTTGCTTATCCATCCAATCGAACACAGTTTCGATCTGTTCATGGCCAGTCCGAAGGAGAAAGTTTGGACTACGGCCGTAACTCTTCATGCCCAACGTGAAGTAACCCGGCTCGGGATGGATCAACATCTCAGCCCCAAACGCCGGTGTCTTCAGGCAATCCGCGCTCGCTTCGCCGAGCAATGAGGCGGCCAATGGATAAGTCCCTTCCGTGGCCCAGCAGGTTTGCACTTGCAGCTCACGAGTTAGACTTAGATCAGGCCGAAAGCCGGTCGCGACGATGATTTCGTCAACCTCGACGGTGGCAGAGCCAGTCGAACCGACGATTTCAACTCGCAATGCCGCTTGGTGAGATTCGAGCGCCGCGATGGAAGCGGCGCGATGCAGAATTACGCGGTGGTCACGCGCGAAACGATTTGCCGCGGCCGCGAGCCGGGCGCGTTCGGGAAGCGGGTCGTCGGGAATTTCTTCCGAGGGCAACTCGCGATCGCGTCGCATGAGCCAATGAATTTTGGTGGCGGGATCGAGAGCGGCCAGGTTGCAAATCACCGTCGCGGCCGAATGCCCCGCGCCGACGACCAGCACGCGTTTGCCATCGTAGCGCGCTCGCATCGCACCCGAAAACTCCGGGATCCCATAGTGAATCTGTTCAAGATAAAGTCGCTCGTTAGGCAGAGGGATGCCGCCGTCACCCAGTTGATTGGGCTGACCATAGGTACCGCTGCAATCGAGCACCACGTCGGCAGTCACGGCGCGTTCGCGGTCATCTTCGCAAACGAGGAGACGAAACGCCGTTTCACCGCGAGATATCGCTCCGATGTGATCGCCCTTCAGCACGCGCGAACGGCCGATCGCAAGCACCGCACAATTTTCGTGAATGGCGCCGGCAGGAAAACTGCGCGCGAGCGGGGCGAGATAACGCTCGCGAAATTGCGCCCCAGTGAGCAGCTCATCGGGTTTAGGAAGCTCGATGCCCGAGTGCTTGAGTCGCACGCGACCCCGCGCAGTCGCATTCATGCTGAAGGGTGAAAACATTCGCACGTGCCCCCACTGCCGGACGGCATCAGCGACTAACCCGCGCTCGAAAACTTCGGCGGCGTAGCCGCGCTCGATTGCAGCCAGAGCTGCTTCAAGACCAATCGGCCCCCCACCCACAATCGCGATCCGTTTCATGTAAAAGCCGTCATCGGTCAGTTCTGCGACGGCGTGGCGCCTAATGCAGGATTTGCCTCCGAGCCTGATCGACTGAGTCGGCTTCCTTCCAGACCTTGCGAACCGGCGTTCGAGCAGAGCGCGCCAAACTGGTAACAGGTTATGCACGCCTGATGACGCAAACGATAGCCCTTGAGTGCGTCGCGCATGCTATCGCCTAACCGCGCGTCCGGTTGATCGACCAGGATCGGGCAGACATGAACTCCGCGATCGCTCACGACGCGACTGTTATGGCAAAGCAGTTGCGTCTCATCATAGCCGGTCATCATCGCCTCGGTCACGAACTCGTATTTGCCGTAGCCATGGTCGCGTTTGGCTTCCTGACCAATCTTGAGCGACGGCAGCAACTTCATTCGCGGCCGGGTGTAGCCGATCTCCGCGAGGCGCGTTTTGAACTCGCGCAGGTAGTCGTCGTCCTCGTGGATTTCCCATGAGCGCATGGAGGTGATGATCGGCAGAAAGCCCGCGGCAACGAGCAGGCGCACTCCGTTCATTGCCTGCTCGAACGTTCCCGGGCCACGGATCGGGTCGTTCGTTTCCGGGGAGAAGCCGTCGATGCTGACCCGCAGCTCCAACGAATAAACCGAAGCGTCCCGCGCTTCCGCCAGGCGAGCAATTTTCGCTTTGTTGAAGCGCGTGGCATTCGTTAGCACTGTCGCCGGACCGACTGCGAGAGTTGCCTCCAAAATTTCGAAGATCTCGGGATTGATGAACGGCTCGCCACCGGTGAAATAATATTCCTTCACCCCGTAGTGAACGGCTTCCTCAAGGTACGGTTTGAATTGCGCAAACGTCATCAAGCCGAGCGTGTGATTCTCCGGCGAACAGGAGATGAAGCAGTGATTGCAGCGCAGGTTGCACAGCGTGCCGGAGACTTGGAACCAGAGCGCGTCGAGCGAACTCAGAGGCAGAAAGGGCGGACGCTCAAGATCCGGTGGAGTGGTTTCGGTTAGCGTGGCCATGTTGAAATCTCTTCGCCTTTCACTCGCACGAATACGGGCGCGTTCAACGCGATCGAGGTCCGATTCGCTGTATCGATGATCAGTGTTTCGTTCCCGGCGCGCAGGCGCAGGCGCAAGCGATTGCCGAGGAAGGTGGAAGCTTCGACGGTGGCAGAGAAATCGGCATTTTCTTCCCCGACGATCTCGAATGATTCCGGGCGAATCATCGCCCAGCATTTCGCGCCCGCGCCGGGCACGGAACCGTTGGCGCTCGCAAATGGCAGGCGCACTCTTCCGGAATCGTGCGCGCGCTCCGCGGCCATTATGTTCGATTCGCCGAGAAAATTGGCGACGAAAGGATTCGCCGGCCGGAGATAGAGATCAATCGGGGCACCGGTCTGCTCGATGCGGCCTTCGTTCACGATGATCATCTCGTGACCGAGACTCATCGCCTCGCTTTGATCGTGGGTGACGTAGATGGTCGTAAGTGCGAGTTTGCCCAGGAGGCTAAATAACTCGGTCCGCAGTTCTTCACGAAGCTTTGCGTCGAGAGCGGAAAGCGGCTCGTCCATGAGTAACAAAGCAGGCCTGATGGCGAGAACCCTTGCCATCGCCACCCGTTGCTGCTCTCCGCCGGAGATTTCGGTGATGCGTCGATCGGCGAGCTGTTCGATCCGGGTCAACGCGAGCGTTTCTCGCGCGCGCTTGCTCCGCTCGGGCTGGCCGAGGCCGCGGACGCGCAGTCCGAACTCCACATTCTTTTGCACCGTGAGATGCGGGAAGAGCGAATAGTTTTGAAAGACCATCCCGAAGTCGCGTCGTTCCGCCGGCACGTGAGTGATGTCGCGGTCATCAAGAAACACCGCACCGCCATCCGCCTGCTTTAACCCGGCAATGAGCGCGAGCACGGTGCTCTTGCCCGAGCCGCTCGGACCAAGAATGGTGGTGATTTTTCCCGCCTTGAATCGATGACTGAAATCGCGCACGACTTCGTGCGCGCCGTAGCGTTTGTGAAGTGATCGGACTTCCAGCATCTCGTTAGGCTCCTTGCTCGAGGCGCGTGAATTCACGGCCACCGATCCATTGCAGCGCGAGTAAGACCGGGATGATCACCGCGAGAAAGATCGTCGTGGCTGCGCTCGAGACCGCGAAGCTATTTGCGGTGTAGGTGGCGTAAAGCGCCGCGGGATAGGTCTGGTGCAATGGTGTGTTCAAGAGAAAGCTGACGTTAAATTCACCCCACGAAATCGCGAAGACGAGCAATGAGCCGACGATGATGCTGTGACGCAGGTTCGGGATCACGACGTAGGCGAACTGCTGCCATTTATTCGCACCTAAGCTGGTCGCGGTGTGTTCGAGACGCTCGAGATCCAGACTGCGCAGGGCGTTCGTCAACACCCGCATCATCAATGGCACGGTGTAGAGAACGTGACCGCCGAGGATCAGCCACCATTGGCCACGTACGATCGCGTAGGCTTGAATCAATCCGATCGACATCGCAATTCCAGGAATTGAGAGCGGCAGAAGTGTCACTTCTTCCAGCAGCCGGCTCGCGCGGGAGTCCGAGCGCACAATTCCGTACGCGGCGGGCACGCTGACAACAAGACAGACAACGATAGAAAGCAGAGCGAGCAGCAAACTGAACTGCATCGAGCGGCCGTAAAGGTTGAACACGTAGGCAAACCAGCTTTGGCCGAACATTCCCTGGCTGGAAGCGGTTACCCAGCGCTCGCTGGAAACGCCAAGGAACGACGGATTAATAAAGGCTCCCGCGAGCACTACGAGCACGGGAGCCGCCACCACGATGAGCAGGGCCCACGTGATGACGTGCAGCGCGGCGATGCCCCAGCGGCTGGCCTTCATGCCGCAGGTCGCTCGCTCGCGCCCAGCATCCGAACGGAGTAATTGATCGCGAAAGCCACCAGAACAAGCGCGACCGACATTGCGGCCATCAAGCCACGGTTCCCGTAACCTGCGATCTGCTGGAAAATCTCGAGTGGCAAAACAGAAAAACGCTTCGAGAGAATCAATGCCACACCAAAAGAACCTAACGAGACGGTGAAGGTCACCGCGAATGTGGAGAGAAGTGGTCGCCAAATCAGCGGCAATACGAGCAGATGCAGGCGCTGCCATAGCCCAGCGCCTAACGACTGCGCGGCGGCGCTAAGTTGCGGATCAAACTTCCGCAACGCTGCTTCGAGCGTCAGCGTCGCCCGTGGAATTTCGAAATAAAGATAAGCGAGGACGAGTCCGCCAAGTCGGTAGGCCCAGCCGGAAGTGTAGTCAGTCCCGGTGAGTCTCTCCAGCAATTGCGGCACCGCCCCTATCCTTCCGAGCATAATGACCGCGAGGAAGCCGACGATAATTCCGGAGAACGACATCGGCAGGGTAAAGATCGCGCGAACGAGGTTCTTCCCTGCAAAGTCTTCATTCGCGAAGAGCCAGGCCGGTGCGAGGCAAACCAGCGTCGCCACCGACGCCACCAGGGCACTTAAGATAACGGAATGGAGAAATGCTGTCCGGTAGGAGAATTCGGAGAAGAGCAGAAAGTAATTGCTAAAACTGGGACCCGCCGCACTCCGCAAGCTTGCCCAACCAAGAAGAGAAAGCGGATAGAGCAGGAGTAACGAAACCAGAATTAACAATGGAAGACAAAGCGTGAGCCTTTCTGCCCGAGCCGTCGTTCGAGGATTCATGCCCCAGCTGTCTCGCCGCAGGTCTAGCGCTTGATCTCTTTACTCCAGCGCGCTTTGACCGCGTCCGCCTGCGCTGCCATTTCCGCGAGCGGAAGCGTTTTAGCTTTCGCGTAGCTCGATTCCGGGGGGAATTGCTTTTGCAACTCAGCTCCCAGTTCCACCTTCATGACAGGCTGGAAAAAAGATTCCGCCATCAGTTTTTGGGCGCCGTCGGTCAAACACCAGTCGAGATACTTTTTCGTCTCTTCGGGATGGGGCGCCCCTGCCACCATGCCCATAACCAGGGGCATGACAATCGTGCCTTCGCCGGCAATCACCGTTTCGATCGGCGCCTTATCCACCCACTGCGCCTTCAAACCATTGCCATCCGCATTGATCCAGATTGGAACTTCTCCGCGGAGCAAATCGTTATAGCTGTTCTCCTTCGCGTAGTTGAGGACGTTAGCGTCGAGCTTCTTCAGATAATCGAAACCGGCATTCATATCGGGGCCCCCACCCATGAGCGCGTTAATGCCATAAACGAAGGTAAATCCTGTGCCTTGGATCGTAGGATCGTCATAGACGACCATGCCTTTGTAATCGGGCTTCAAAAGGTCCGCGAAGGACCGGGGCACCGGCTTACCTTTCAAAGCACTTTTGTTAACCAGAATAGCGATATGCCCCGTATGCACCGTCCACCACTTACCTTCGGGATCTTTCAAGCTGTCAGGAATCTTTTCCCAGCCCCTCGGCTTATAAGGCTGGTGCAAACCTTTCGTGGCGGCCTGATAACCTATCGCACCCGAGTAGTATGCACAATCTGCTTGCGGGTTCGCCTTCTCCGCGTCCAGCGCGGCCATGGCGGCTGAGCTGCCCTTCATATCCGGTGGGATGCGGACGCCGGTTTCCTTGGTGTAAGCGGCGGTCACGCCGCCCCAGTTGGCGTAGTTCGGGATGCAATCGTATTGAATAACGACTTTTTCCTCTGCGTGCCCTAGTGAGCAAACAAACAGGCTGAGTAAGACGAGCGATTTTATCTTCATGCTATGGCTTGTGGTTGTGGTTGGGTTTTCGAAGCTGTTGGTTTGTCCTCGGTCCTCCGGCGATAAAACGACGCCGGATGCCCCGTCACGATCAGTCCTAGCCAGACGGTGCCTCGAAGCGAGGAACGAAGTGCTGGTTAAAGCCCTTCTCCCACGCGACCGCGTAAACGAAAACACGCAGGGTTTGGCCGGCGAATGGCTTATCGCCGCCGGAAGCAGCGTGGCTCCTACTAGCATTGATTCCGAGCAAGCCAGCACCGACGCCGAGCCCGGTAACGGTAATGAATTTGCGACGATCGATGGAATTTGTGGATGGCATAATATTCGGTGGTTGGCTGCGGTTATAGGTTCCAGACAGCGATAAGCTCGAAGCCGTCGTCGAATTTCGCGGTCACACCGCGGCGATCGGTTACGTCCCACTTCACGTACTCGGCGTAAAGAACTACGTTCTTGGTTACCTGGAAGTTAAGGCCGGGAGCGAAGATGGATTGGTGACCTTTCGGATGATGGTCCCAACCGTAGGAATAGTTTACGTGGAAGGTAGCCGGCCCATATTTATAGGAGACACCGCCGCGAATGCTATTGACGCGTTCGCTCGCTCCGCCGGAGACGTAGCGGAGCGGATTGGTTGCGCCGAAGGCATCGATGTATTCGGCGAAAACGCTGAAGTTCTTGTAGGTTAAGGTGGCGTCCGAGCCGACCACGCCTCGGGTATCATCGATGTTGGTGTAGTGTTGCGCGCCTTTGATTCCGCCATACAACCCTGAAACACCTACGGCCAGCTTGAGGTCCTTGTTGAACTTCCAGGTGGGCACCAGGCGGACGACGCCGGTATTGCGCTCGCTCAAGAAGCGACCTGACTCGGCGTCCGCGCCTTGGATCGAGCCGTTGACGCCATCGGAGACGAAGAAAAATTGCGCGGCTGATTCGATACTAAGTTTGTCCGATACCTTCCAGGTGTTATCCCAGCTTATGCCATAGTCGGGATCAAATTTGTAGCCGTCGAAGTAAGGAACGCTTTCCCACCAAGTGCCATCCCATGGGATGCCGAATTCAGTTACGAACTGGCCGGCTTTGAAGGTGCCGACGGAGGTTTTGGCATAGGCATAGTTCTCGTAGAACCAATAGGTATCTGAGTAGAAAGCGCGCAGCTTATCGTTCTGGTCATCCCGAAATTTAAACTGCACGTGGGCGCCAATCTCTTGGAAGAAGCCGTCGCCGACCAACTTATGTGCATAATCCGCGCCGAGATAGTAGTAGTAGGTGCCGCTTTCGGTGGGAACGCCATAGCCGTTTCCATAGATTCGCTCATTCCGATCGATGTGAAACCAATGATTAGCACCGACGGAGAGAACCAGCGGAGATTTGGCTTTTAACGCTTCGATTTCATCGTAGGTCTTATCCCAGATATTGTTCTTGCCGAAAAAGTATGCGGAAAGCGTAGCCGAGCTTTCGAAGGCAGATGGCGCGCTCGTATCGGTCGGTTTCTGAGGAGTGGCTGGCGCCAGTGTTACAGGAGGTGTGACTGCATCTTGTGCGGAAATTTCCTGCAAAATGACACTGTGAATGGCGGTCAAAGCGACAAGCCAGACGATCTGGCCTCGGTGAACTATTTTCTGAAATCGATAAAGCATAGGTAGAGTTGAAGGGTACAGCGCGGGGCGCCGTGTTGGAAACGCAGGACAGGAAACTCGCGCGCAAACCGCGCAAGCAATCGCTCAGGCCGCACTGACTGGCGGAGGCATCTGCCCGCGAACGCGAACGGCCTGGGCGGCGAGATCCACGAAGTAAATGAACTCGCGAGCCGTTGACTGTAACAGTCCCACCAGGAATGCCGCCAGGCGCCCGGCTGCGTCCCCAACGCGCGCGAGTAGTCGGATGTCGGCCCACGAATCCAAATCGTGTTTAATCGCGAGTAGACAAACTTCCGATTCGTGGCAGCGCGCGCGGAGCTCCGCACAATCGGTATTCCGTTTCCAACGAATACCGTCGAGCAATTCACGATCGGTGGCGCGCACTGCGATCAGGTAACAGCCGCCACGATGATCCGGTCCGAGGACCAGCCGGTTCTCTCGCAGGAGTGCGAACGCTACGTCGATGTCGTCCGAAGTCAGACTGGGACAGTCGCGCCCAATTGCAACAATGTGGTCGTAATCGAGGCGAGCCAGACACTCGACTGCATTTTCGAGACGCTCGGCGAAAGTCGCGCCGACTTGAGGGTGAATCCTCGCGTCCGTTCGAGCGTCACCTTGGGAAGTGAAGATATGCACCTCAGCGCCGCTCGTGCCGAAAGTTTTTCCAGAGAGGCGAAATAGCGGACGAAGGACCGACGGAAATCGACGTTTCGCCATATCAATGCCGAGTTCATCGGCAAAAACGAGCAACGCGCGGCGGCTGGAGAGAACGTTCGGCTCCGGAGGTATCTGCTCCCCATCCACCAGAACTCGCGAATCGGCCATAATGCGCTGTTGATTACGCCAGGAATACATATTTGGATGCGCACAGTCGCAATTTCGCGGAGCAAGCAGTATCTCGTTCGTTCACGACCGAGTGGAGGCGCGAGCAGGATCGGCAAATATCGCAATGCGCTTCCATGCGCACTAAGGCATATCTGAGTCCACTAAGGCGACGCAAGGGGTTTCTTTGAATCGGTTACAAACAAAAGGTGTAGCAGCCAAAATCGAGGGCCAGCTTGTTTGCTTCATCTTTTCGAAACCGTGTCTCTTCAATTGAATGGAACCGGCGCGGCTCGTCTTGCCTCACCACTACCATTCCGTGATCGCGCAAAATCCGCAGATGCTCTGAAATATTGTACTGGGAACTCTAAACCACGTCCATGATCTTGGAGACGCCCAGCGTCTGGGGTTCCATTCCTCCTCGGCCGCGCGGAATTTTTTTGAACCGGCGTTCGCGCTTCCAAAACACCCTTCCTTGCGCCCTATACCCGCGTAACCATGAAGCACTACAGAATTCTGCTTA
>JBDTXE010000057.1:0-9548 GCA_040006335.1 Verrucomicrobiota bacterium
TGCCCGGCCGCGCCGAAAATGCGCGCTTCCATCATCGAGCGCACCGCCTCGCGCGCGCTCTCGCGATCATTGGCAATAATAACGCCTTTGCCGAGCGCCAGTCCGTCCGCTTTCACCACTACGGGCAGGGCGACCTCCTCGGCGTATTGCATCGCTTCCGCGGCGCTAACAAATGTTTCCGCACGAGCAGTCGGCACCTGCGCGGCGGACATGAGATTTTTCGCGAAAGCCTTCGATGCTTCCACCTGCGCGGCGGCTCGATTCGGTCCGAAGATCCGCAGGTTTTCGCTTTGGAAAAGATCGACGATTCCCGCTGCCAAGGCGTCGTCCGGACCGACCACCGTTAGATCGATGCGATTTTCCTTGGCGAAGCGGGCCAGCTCCGGCAATTGGTTCGCCGCAATCGGCACATTCTCCGCCACGTCCGAAGTCCCTCCGTTGCCCGGCGCGCAGAAGATCTGCGCGACTGCGGGCGACTGCGCCAATTTCCACGCCAGCGCGTGTTCGCGCCCTCCGCTGCCAACAACGAGAAGCTTCACTTCGCGAAGCGTGCGGCAGCGTTTTCGCGAGCGCAAGGGCAACAGCACCAAACCTCGCCGCAACTCCCCCGCTGGAAGGCGGGCCGCGATCGGTCATGTTGCCTCGCATGCCCCAATCGCACTCCGGCAGCCGCACTTTTCTACTCTCTCCCGCCTATGCCGGAGGTCGGCGCGCCCAGATGATTTTACGCGAGGGAGCAGAGTTCGATCTGGCGCGTCGATTGTGCAGCCCGGAAGGCAGCACGCTCGCGGAGGTTTTTACCTTCCTCAGTGGATTATATTTTCGCGGCAAAATGGCGTACGCCGATGCCTTCGCGCGTCCGCTGGGGAGACGGCCGGGAGTGCTCGTGATCACACCCACGCGAGGATTGCTCGATGCTCACATTCGCGTCGGCCCCAGTGAGCTGCGCGAGTTCGCCGCCGTGGACATCTCCGACAACGACCCGCGCTACCGCGCTCCTCTGGAACGCGATGCGCGCGAGCTGGCGCGGCAATTGGGCGATTGCTGCGAAGTGGTGCTTCTCGGCAGCGTGGCGACGGGTAAGTATGTCAACGTCCTGCTCGAACATTTCGGAGAAAAGCTTCGCTTTCCCGCGGACTTCGTCGGCCGCGGCGATATGAGCCGCGGGGGTTTGCTTTTGCGTTGCGCGGCCGACCGCATCGAGCTGCCCTACATCCCCGTCGCCAACGCGGTGCGAAAAGGAAAGCGGCCGCCCAAACTCGCGCCGCGCCGCTATACCCTTCCCGGGTAGGGTGGGCGTCTCGCCCGCCGGTGAACGCGTCTCGCGTTCACAGACTTTCGAAAGATCGTCGGGCGGGACGCCACCTCCCCGGGAGGCTCCGCGCTATGCTACGCTTCCGCGATGCCACTCACCCCGCCCTTCCCTCCGATGGAAGCTCGCTCCGTCGAGGAACTCCCTGCGGGCGATCATTGGCAATACGAGCCGAAGTGGGATGGCTTCCGTTGCCTCGCTTTCAGGCGCGGGCCAGAAATTTATCTGCAGTCCAAAGCCGGGCAGCCGCTGGCTCGTTATTTTCCTGATGTGGTGGCGGCGCTGGCCACCCTGCCCGCGCAAAACTTCGTTCTCGACGGAGAGCTCGCGATCGAAGTGGACGGCCGTTTTTCTTTCGATGAACTGCAGCTCCGTCTTCATCCTGCCGCGACCCGCGTGCAAAAACTTGCGACCGCTCATCCAGCGCTACTCATCGTTTTCGATTTGCTCGAAAACGAGCAGGGTAAGGTTCTGACCGATTCCCCACTACGGGAACGTCGCCCGGCACTGGAAAAATTCGCGCAACAAAATTTCACGCCGGGCCACCAGATCAGGCTTTCTCCGGCCACAAGTTCACTCGCGCAGGCGAAGAAATGGTTTGCCAAAGTAGGCGGCGATCTGGACGGCGTCATCGTCAAGCAACTCAACGCCCCTTACGCCTCCGGTTTGCGCACCGCGATGGTGAAAGTGAAGAACATTCGCAATGCCGATTGCGTCATTGGTGGATTCCGCTACGCCCGCAGCGCGCGTGTTATCGGTTCACTTCTCCTCGGTTTATATGATGACGAAGGTCTGCTGCATCACGTTGGCTATACTTCCGCGTTTAAGACCGAAGAGAAGAGCGCGCTGACGCGGAAATTTGAAGCGCTTAAGAAAGCCCCCGGGTTTACCGGTAACGCCCCAGGAGGCCCGAGCCGCTGGAGCACCGAGCGAACGGAGGCATGGGAGCCGGTGGAGCCAAGCATGGTGGTGGAAATCGCCTACGATCACTTTACCGGCGATCGTTTCCGGCACGGCACCAAAATCGTGAGATGGCGGCCGGATAAGGCACCTCGTCAGTGCACCCTTGACCAGTTAGCACAGCGGGAGGGTCGTGCCATCACTCTCCTTTCGCGTTAACGAAACCTGATCAAGTTCATCGACTAACGACGGCCGTTTCCGCCCGCTCAACCCCCGCCGCTCATTTGGGATTAAGAGCGAATACTACCTCGATGTCGTAGTGCTCGCCTCGAAGAAGCGCTGCCGGAACCGCATCCACCTTTTTCACTCGCCCTCCGGCCGCGGCCACGGATTCATCCACCAGCACGTTGCCGGAAGGTTGCGACACTTTGAAATCCGAAACCGTGCCGTCCTTCTCGATGCGAATACGAGCGCGGGCGGAAAACTTCGCCCCACTCGCCACCACGGTCGTCGGCTGCACCCATTCCTTGTAGAAGCGGTCGTGCAACATGTTGCCATACCAGCCAAACTCCGCCGCCTTCGCCGCTGTGCCGGTGCCCGCGCCGCTGCTGTCTCCCGCGCCCTTATCCTGGCCTGCACTCTTGTGCGAGACGACCGCGGGCGTTGATTTGCCGCCTAGCTTTGCCCCTTTTCCTTTCGCCGGAGGCGAGGGCGACTTCTTCGAAGCCGGAGAACTTTTTCTATTCGGAGAAGGGCTCGCGCGCGTCCTGGGCGTGGAAGTGGGTCGCGGAGTCGGGGAACGGTCGGGCTTCCGACTGGCGCTTGGCGTTGCCGCGGGAGCCGGAGTCGCGGTCGGGAGTTGAATTTCGCTTTTTGTTAGGCTCACCGGGGATTCTGCGGCAGCTGGCGAAACGACGGCAGCCATCGTCGTGGCTGAAGAAGTCGCTGGACTGTCGTCGGATTCGTTCCTAGCCGGCGCACCGCCCCCGCTGAGCCAGGTAATGCTTTGCGGCTGGGGCTCCCGCGCCGCTAAAGCCCAGCGACTGACCAGTAGAATCGCGCCCAGATGCGCCAGCGCGATCATGGTGACGAACCACCAGAACCGGCCGTTTCGTTTCACTTCGCTTCCGCTTTGGTCGCGATACCCACTCTGCTGATCCGCGCTTGCTGCAGCACATCCATCAATGTCACCAGTTTCTGCACCGGCAGATCGCGATCGGGCCGAATTACCACCGCCAGTTCCGGGTTGCTGCGCTGCAGCTCCTGCAGCCGCGAACCGAGCGCCGAGACGTCGATCGCTTCGTTGTTCAGGCGCAGCACTTCGTTGCGATCGAGCGAGATGATCTGCACTTGCGTCTGCGCCGCCGGGGCGTTGGGCGCACGACTGGAGGGGATGACGAGATTCATGCTGTTCTCCAGCAACGGCGTCGTGATCATAAAAATAATGAGCAGGACGAAAGCGAGATCGAGCAGCGGCGTGATGTTGATCTCGCTCAGGGTGGAGAGACTGCTGCGACTTGAGTAACGCCTCATCGCGAAAAATCCGCCGTCCGCGCTCCGTGCTCGACGTAACGATGCTCGAATTTTGAAGCCAACTCGGCCGCAAAGTTATCCATCCCCACGATCATGCCGCGAATGCTGGTCACGAGAAAATTATAACCAAACATCGCCGGAATGGCGACGCAGAGCGCGGTCACGGTGGTGATGAGCGCGCCGGAAACGCCCGGCGCCATCGTCGCCAGATTAGGCGAGCCCGCGACTGCGACATCGGTGAAAGTATCCATCACCCCCCAGACCGTTCCGAGCAGTCCAAGAAAGGGCGCACCGCTGACCGCGGTGGCAAGCAGGATCATCTGCGACTCGAGCTCAAGCGCGGTTTCGCCCACGGCCCGCTCCATCGCCGCCTTCACCGCGTTCATCTGCGCCGGGGTGATTTTCTCCGCGTCCTCCAGCCGGGCGCGGAATGTTTCGTCGACCTCGGCTGAGCCAAGAAGTTGAAAAGTCATTTCAGCGCACCCGGCCCGATAAACATTGAAAATCGGCGAGCCGGCGAAATTCGCGTTCGTTTCAAACAAACGCAGCGGCTGACGATCCTGCCGAAACGCCTGCAGGAAATTTCCGGTCTGTTTCCGGGCAAAGCGGATGACGCGAAGTTTCGTCAACATCACCGACCAGCTGAAAATCGACGCGACCGCGAGTGCACCGAGCACAATTTTCCCGGCGACGGTGGAATGCTGAAACGCGAAAAGGAGCCCGCCGCTCGCGAGAAAGGTCGAAAGCAGAAGAGACGACAACGTGCTTTAAGTAATACTGCCTTTCGCGAAAAGCGAAAGCGTCGTCATCAGCTTGCGACGAGAAGCCGCCCGAGCCCGCTTACCCTTCGCCCTGCCCGCGCCGCCGGAGAGGAAAGGCGGGGCGAAGGCGTGCGGCGACCAAAAAGGACACGCCGATAACGATCAGGAAAAGCGAGAGAAATTGTCCGCGGGTTAGTGGTCCGATGAGCGATGCGTCGGGCTCCCGGAAATTTTCCACGACGATACGAATGATCGCGTAGACGATAAAAAATAATCCGATGAGGACGCCGTTAGCGGTGCGGCAGCGGGTGCGCACCACCCACAAAATAGTGAAGAGAAGCAAACCCTCGCCCGCGGCTTCATATAGTTGCGAGGGATGCCGTGGCGTCAGCACTTCGCGAAGCACGTTCGTCAGCGCGGCGCTATGGCGCGCCGCCCCAGCCAGTTGTTCAGGGCTCGTTAGGGTGTGATCAATCTGCTGTGCGGCGGCGAAGGCGCGTTCCTCCAGTCCGCGATTTTCCAGCATCTCTTTCGGGAACTGCATCGCCCATGGGACGCGCGCGGCGCGCCCGTAAAGTTCGCCGTTAACAAAGTTCGCCATCCGACCAAAGAACAAGCCCAGCGGCGCCGCGACGACGAGACTATCGCCGAGATTCCGCCAGGAAAGATGGTGCCGGCGCGAATACCAGAGGACTGAGAAAAATATCCCGAACATTCCGCCGTGGCTCGACATTCCCCCTTCCCAGACCCGGAAGATCGAGAGCGGATCACGCAGCATTTCTGGACGATAAAACAGGACGTAGCCGAGACGACCACCCAGCAACACCCCGAAAAGCGCCGTCCAGGTAATGAAATCGCCGACCCGTTCCGGGGCCAGATCGCAATAGCCGCAGCGAGCCAGGTAGCGCAAGACAAGGAAGCCGCAGAAAAACGCCATGACATAGGCAAACCCATACCAGCGCGGGCCGACATTCTCCGATATCCGGAAGATGAACGGATCGAAATTATCGACGAAGTAGGCCAGCACGCGTCGACTAAACCCGCTCCCGTCCGCGGAGTCGAGGAGTCCTTGCCAACTTCTGTTCTTTCCGAGCGCGAGGCGCGATGCGGCGAACCGATGATCTGGTCGCTTCGATTTCGTTTCCCGCGCCGAGAACTTCGCGCAAAAACGGTGCGGTGCGACTAAGGCGATGCTTCGCTACTTCTTCCGGTGTGCCGGTGGCTACAATTTCGCCTCCTTCCGCGCCTGCTTCCGGACCAACATCCACGATGTAATCCGCCTCCGCGATTACGCTCAGATTATGTTCGATGACAATGACGGTGTGTCCATCGTCCACCAGCCGGTGCATGACATTGAGCAGCAGTTTCACGTCCGCCATATGCAGACCGATGGTCGGCTCCTCCAGAAGATAGAGCGTGGACTTGGTCTGACGCATTTTGCGCAAGCGCTCGTGGACTACGCGGCCCGCGCCGCGCGTGAGTTCGGTCGCCAGTTTCAGCCGTTGCGCCTCGCCACCGCTCAGGGTGGGGCTGGGCTGACCGAGCTTAAGATAACCCAGGCCGGTATCGACGAGAAGTGAGAGCGCGCGGGCGATCTTCGGGTGCGCGTGAAAAAAGCTGGCCGCTTCCTCGATCGTCATCTCCATGACATCGCCGATCGATTTCTCGTTATAGAGAACCTCCAGCGTCTGCGCGTTGTAACGTTTCCCGCCGCAATCCTCGCAGGGAACATAACTGCTCGGCAGGAAACTCATCTCCAGCTTGATCACACCCTGCCCGCTGCAGGATTCGCAACGGCCACCTTCCGCATTGAAGGAAAACCGGCTCGCGCTGTAACCGCGCACGCGCGAAACCGGGAGGAGCGCATATAGGCTACGGATCGCATCGAAAACCTTGATGTAAGTGGCCGGGGTCGAGCGTGAGGTTTTCCCGATGGGCGATTGATCGACTTCGTAAACGGCATCGATCGCCTCCAAACCGCGGACATCACTGAGCTCGGGTGTTCTTCGCGGCTTGCGCTCGAGCGACGCCAAAGCGGCCGGCAAAAGGACGCGACCGAGCAGGGTAGATTTGCCGCTTCCCGAGATGCCCGTGATCACAGAAAGACGCCCCACCGGAAATCGCACATCCACCTTTTTCAGATTGTTCGCCTGCGCACCGGTGATCTGGATCCAATCCTTCACCTCGTGGAGGGAACGTCGGGTTTGTCGCATCGGATGAACGATCGGCTCCCGTAAACAGCGGCCCGTCTCCGAATTCGGCGATCGCTCGATTTCGCGCAGCGTCCCGCTCGCGACCACCTCGCCGCCGTGGGCGCCGGCGCGCGGACCCAGATCGATGATGTGATCGGCCCGGCGCATAGTTTCCTCATCGTGTTCCACGATGACGAGCGAGTTTCCCTTTTCCCGCAGGGCGGTGAGGGTCTCCAGCAGGCGCACATTATCGCGCGGGTGCAGCCCGATGGTGGGCTCATCGAGAACGTAAAGCACGCCGCGCAGATTGGAACCCAGCTGAGCGGCCAGGCGAATGCGCTGCGATTCGCCTCCGCTCAGGGTCTTGGCCGAGCGCGCTAACGAGAGATAGCCAAGCCCGACGTTGGCCATAAATTGAAGCCGTTGCAGAATTTCCGGGAGCAGCTCCTGCGCAATGGCCTTTTGGGTGCCGCGGTATTTCAGCCGCGCAAATTGGGTGGCTGCTTCCGCCGCGGAAAGGGCGGTGAAATCACCGATCGCCCGCCCCTGCACCCGCACGTGGCGCGCAACGGCGTTCAGGCGAGTGCCGTGACAACTCGGGCAGGCCTTCGCCTCGGCTTCCCCCACCCCCTCCGATTCGCGCTCGGCCGCGAGCTCGTTTTCTAAAACCGAATCGCCGTTATCGGCCTCCCCCGTCTGCAAGACTGCGTTCCAGATTTCGCCAAAACCGCCGCACTCTTCGCAGGCGCCGTGGGGCGAATTAAAGGAGAACAGCCGCGGGTCGAGTTCCTCAAAAGCGCGCCCGCAACCGGGACAGCTCATCTCCGTGCTCATGACCGTGAGCCGTTGGCGCGAATCGAAGAGATGCGCCGTCCCCCGGCCAATTTCGAGCGCGCGTTGCGTCAGATTTCGCGCCTTCCTAATGCGCCGGGCGTCGATCGCGCCCACCACCACATCGATGGTGTGCTCTTTGAAGCGCTCCAGTTTGCGGAACTGCTCGACCGGCACGAGCTGGCCATCCACCAAGAGCGTTTCGAAGCCGTTACGTTCCGCCCAGCGCGCCACGTCGGTGTGAAATCCTTTGCGCGCCTTGACCAGCGGGGCCAGCACCTTGAGCGGGCCGCGACGCGCCGCCGTCTCCACCTGTTTCACGATCGCGGCCAGGCTTTGCTTTTCGACCGGCAAATCGCAATCGGGACAAAACTGCGTGCCCGTTTTGGCAAAGAGCAGCCGGAGAAAATGGTAAACTTCCGTGACCGTGGCGACAGTGGATTTGCCGCCGCCACGCGTCACTCGCTGCTCTATCGCCACGCTCGGCGGCAATCCTTCCACGAGATCGACATCGGGTTTCTCCAGCTGCTCGGCAAACTGGCGCGCGTAGGGCGAAAGACTGTCGAGAAAGCGGCGCTGGCCTTCGGCAAAGAGAATGTCGAACGCGACGGTCGATTTCCCCGACCCGCTCAACCCGGTAATTATGACCATTTGGTCGCGCGGGATCTGGACGCTTATGTCCTTAAGATTGTGTTCTCGTGCGCCATGGACGGAAATGGCGTTATTCCTCCCGGGCAGGGGGGGCATCCTGCCCGCCGTCTTCGGCGTCTCGCCGAAGGGAACTTCCGCCACGCGCAGAGAGACTTCGTCGTCGTCTGCGGAATCAAAAGGAACTGGCCGCGAAACGCTTCCAGCGGCGGCCGAGACGCCCACCCTGCCAGGGAGAAGGTTCTGCAGAAATTTCCCAGTGTGCGAGCCGGGGATTTTTGCGATTTGCTCCGGAGTTCCGACCGCCACTATCTCACCGCCCTCTTCGCCGCCTTCCGGCCCAAGATCGATCACCCAATCCGCGGTTTTGATGACCTCCAGATTATGTTCGATCACCAGAACGGAGTGACCGCTTTCAACCAGCCGCTGGAACAACTTCAGCAAAATCGCCACGTCGTCGAAATGCAGGCCGGTGGTGGGCTCGTCGAAGATGAAAAGGTCGCCATCTCCCGCCGACGCAATGTGCCCATCGGATTTGGTCCCGAGATGGCCAACCAACTTCAGGCGTTGCGATTCGCCTCCACTCAAAGTGTTGAGCGGTTGTCCCAGGCGCAGGTAGCCGAGGCCTACTTCGTCGAGCACCTCGAGCGGATCGGAGAGTTTTTGCCGCTCGCCGATGTGCGCGAACCAGGCGGCCGCCTCCGTCACCGTGAGCTGGAGGACGTCGTGGATCGAATTGCCGTGCAGTTTGATTTTGAGCACGTGCGGCTGAAATCGGCGTCCCTCGCATTCGGCGCAACGCACATAGAGATCGCTCAGGAATTGCATCTCGATCTTCTCGAAACCGGTGCCGGAACAGCGTTCACAACGGCCGCTCCCGGAATTAAAGGAGAAGGCGGAAGCGGTCAGGCCCTGCGCCTGCGCTTCGGGCTGCATGGCGAAGAGCTCACGCACGCGATCGTAGAGTCCGAGATAAAGAATGGGCGTGCTCCGTGGCGTCCTCGCTAGCGGTGATTGATCGACCATGATGACCTCCCCAATGCGATGGGCGCCGGTGACCGAGCGGCACGCGCCAGGCTCGGACTCAGTCGCCTGACTCTTTGCGCGCCGCAGATTTCGGTAAAGCACGTCATGGATGAGGGTCGATTTCCCGGAACCGGAAACGCCGGTGACGCAGGTGAAAACGCGCAAAGGAATCTCGACGTCGACGTTCTTCAGATTGTGCTCGCGCGCGCCGGCAATCTTCATCGCACTGGAAAATTTTCGGCGGGATTTTGGGACGCCAATGCTCGCGCGGCCCGTGAGATAATCGCGCGTGAGCGAACGGAGTTCCCGGGTAGGGTGGGCGTCCCGCTCGCCGGCGAAAGCGTC
>JBDTXE010000058.1:0-9460 GCA_040006335.1 Verrucomicrobiota bacterium
TTGGCACGGGCGGTCTCGGCAATGCTGGCTATGGGGTGACCCTGAGCACGGCGAGCAATAACACCATCGGCGGGACGGTTGCAGGCTCACGCAACGTCATCGCCTTCAACGGCTCGACCTTTCGGGGCTCAGGCGGAGTGGGCGTCCTGGCCGGGACCGGAAATTCCATTCTGGGGAACTCCATCTTCTCCAACACCGGCGGCGATCCCGCCCAGGGCAATTCAGGACTGGGGATCAACCTTTTCAGCAACGGCGAAACGGGCGGTGTGACTCCAAACGACCCCAGCGACCCCGATGCCGGACCGAACAATCTCCAAAATTATCCAGTGCTCTCCACGGTCACTGGCAACGGCACCACGACCAATATCACTGGCTCGTTCAACAGCGTGGCGAGCAAGATTTACCGCCTCGAGTTTTTCACCAATGATTCCGTGGATCCGAGCGGGTATGGGGAAGGCAAGACCTTCCTGACTGCAATTAACGTGCCGACCAATGCGGCCGGCAACGCTACTTTCAATTTCAATGTCCCACAGCTGGCGCCCGGGCTGCACGTCACCAGCACCGCGACTGATCCCGCCGGGAATACCTCCGAGTTTTCCGGGGCGAACGGACAGCTTCTCAATATCTCCACCCGCCTGGGTGTCCTCACCGGGGACAAAGTCGGGATCGGAGGATTTATCATCAAAGGGGTAGCGGCCAAGACGGTGCTGGTTGTCGGCCTGGGGCCGAGCCTGGCGCCCTTCGGCATCTCGAACTTCCTGGCTGATCCCATTCTTACTCTCTTCCGCGGCAGCACCACCCTGGCGACTAACGATAACTGGATGGACACCCAGGCGGTTGCGATTAACGCCACCGGGAAAGCCCCGCAGAACAATGTCGAACCAGCTATCCTGCAAACGCTCGCGCCCGGCTCCTACACCGCTGTCCTGGGCGGAAAGAACAACAGCACGGGCGTAGCTTTGGTCGAAGTCTTCGATCAATCGCCGGCGAGCAATTCCGATCTCACCAACATCAGCACCCGCGGCTTTGTCAGCACCGGCAGCAGTGTCATGATCGGCGGTTTCATCAGCGGCAACGGTATTCGGAAAGTGATCGTCCGCGCTCTTGGGCCGACCTTGGCTGATTTTCATGTCACCAGCGTCCTGGCCGATCCGGTCCTGAGTATTCACGATGCCAACGGCAATGAGATCGCGTCTAACGATAACTGGCAGGACACCCAGGCCGCCGAAATTCAAGCCAGCGGTTTTGCTCCGCCGAAGCCGGCCGAGTCCGCTATTATTCTGACCCGGCCACCAGGGAATACGACTGCGATCGTCAGCGGCAAGAACAACACCACCGGAAATGCCCTGGTCGAAGTCTACAATCTCCCCTAGCAGCGCTTCTCGGCCGAAAGAGTTTCATCGTTGATAGTTGGAGGCCACCGTGGCTTCAGCAACAGAAACAGATCGAAGCTCCGGCCGAACCACACCGAGAACTTCTGGGCCAGTCTTCGCCGCTGGCGATTTTTGATACGGCTGGGAGGACAGGCCAGGTCGAATTATTTGTATGGACGATAGCACTAAAGACAGAGCAGACGGCACCCTTCATGAAGCCAAAGGCAAAATCAAAGAGGTGGCCGGTAGAGTAACCGGAAACGAAGATCTGGAGGCTCGCGGCACGGCCGAAAAGCTCGGCGGTAAAGTTGAGCGGAAGGTCGGCGACGCGGAAAAAACCCTCGGGGACTAAGCCCCTTGTTTCAAACGCGGGCGGAGGCGTCGAAGGTGACGGCTCCGTCCGCGACAAGGCTTGCGCTCGCGTTCCAGACTCGAGGGTTCTCGCGCGGCGTTTCTTGCGTCCGCGACTTGGCCGCGACCCGCTGGTGCACTTGCCTCTCGGTCGAGGCGAACGTCGACTAATTGCGGACTATCAGCCGCACGTAACGGCCATGGCCATCACGCAGTCCCGCGCGAACTAGGACTCGCGTTCCCCGCGAATAAACTGTTCGACGCTGCGATAGGCTTCGTCGTCGGTCATCTGCACCGGCGGATGCTTGGAGAAATAAGCAGAGGCGGAACGCAGGACGCCGCCGATCCCGCGATCCAATCCGAGCTTGCAACAGCGGATGGCATCGATCGCGACGCCGGCGGAGTTCGGTGAGTCTTCGACGGAAAGTTTGACGTCGAGTTCCATCGGGACATCGCCGAAGAGGCGACCTTCGACCCGAATGAAGGCAATTTTGTTATCGCGCTGCCAGGGAACGTAGTCGCTCGGCCCGATGTGGATGTTTTCGTCCGCCAAACGCTCGCCCATAACGGACTGAACGGCCTCGGTCTTAGACGTTTTCTTCGAGGCGAGGCGTGTCCGATTGAGCATGTTTAGAAAATCAGTGTTGCCGCCGGTGTTGAGCTGATAGGTCCGCTCCACTTTGACGCCGCGCTTGCGAAAGAGATCGATGATGGTGCGATGAAGGATCGTTGCGCCCATTTGCGCTTTGATGTCGTCGCCGACGATGGGGAGATTTTTGTCGGCGAAACGCTTCGCCCAAGCTGGATCGCTTGCGATAAAAACGGGAATATTGTTGACGAAGGCGAGCCCGGCTTCCAGGGCGCAGTCGGCATAAAAACGAGTGGCGGCTTCCGAGCCGACCGGGAGGTAATTGACCAGAATTTCAGCGTAGGAATTTCGGAGCTCGGCGATGACCTGTTCGCGGGACGATTCTTTGGCGAGGGGCAGGAAGGTCCGCATGGGATCGTGCTCCTGCATGTGCGGGGCAAAACTATCGAGGACGCATCCCATCTTTACGACGGCACCGGTCAGCTTAATATCTTCGCAGAAGACTTTGGTGCAGTTTGGCGGCGCGAAAATCGCTCGCGCGACATCAAGCCCAACTTTCCGCCGATCGATATCGAAAGCGGCGACTACTTCGATGTCACCGGGCCGGTAGGACCCGATCTGGCCGTGCATTAGCCCGACCCCCGGCTCACTGGCGGATGAACTCCGGTAGAAGTTGATCCCTTGGACAAGTGAGCTGGCACAGTTTCCAACCCCGACGATCGCGATTCGAATTTTGCTCATAAGGAAAAACCTGATCGTATCTGCCGAAGCAGGGTTCCAGCAAGTGCGAGTTTAACAAATCCAGCCACGTGGACAGGTATCACATGTGATGCCGAGCCGCTGGAAATATTCCAAGGGCGGCGCGCCAACTGGGATTTTCATTGAAAGAGCGAGCAGGCGCGCGAAAAGATGAGCCATGCGTTTGGTTTTATTGGCGGCTGCGGTGGCGGGTCTCGTGCCGTCACCCGCCCAAACGCAGGCACGGGTCCTGACGATGGAGGAGGCCGTGGCAGTGGCGAACGCGCACAATCCCGACATAGCCATTGCCCGGGAGAATGTGCAGGCGGCGCGCGGCGGGGTGACGGAGGCGCGGGCAGGTTTTCTCCCGGCGGTCGTTTCGACGGGATTGCTGCGGCTGCGGAAACACCAGACGGAATCGCGGCTGCGTGATGAGGACTACAGCGCTTCTTTGCGCGTGGTGCAGAATCTCTACACTGGTGGAGGCGTCAGCAATCAACTGGCTGTTTCCAAGCTCAAGGTGGAGATTCGAGAACTAGAATTGCAGGCCACCGCAAGCCGGGTCGCGATGGAAGTGCGGATCGCTTTCAACGAACTTCTCCTGAACCGGGCAAAGATTGGGGTGCGGGAGCAATCGGCCCACGTGCTGGAAGGGGAAGTGAAATCGCAGCAGGAACGGTTGGACGCGGGCGTCGTCGGGCAGCTGGAATTGCGCCGTGCCGAGGTCGCGCTTGCCAACGAGCAACCGGATCTGATTGATGCACAAACGCAATTGCAGAACTCTTATCTCCGCCTCGGGGAACTTCTTGGGGTTGAAGGGACCACGACGTCTTTCGAGGTGAAAGGGGATCTGCAATTCCAGCCGGGCCGTCCCAAGCTCGAGGAATGTCTGGCCCGGGCCGCGCTGGAGCGTCCCGAGATCAAGGCGCGCCAAAAGCAAATTGAGATCGAAGATCGCCAGGCGGAAGTGGATCGGAGCGCGTTGCGCCCGCAGGTCGAAGCGTTTTCCGGCTACGAGCTGTACAACGAGCGCGATCCGCTCGTCGGTCGAGAATTCAATCATGGTTACGTTGTAGGGTTGAATGCTCGCTGGAATATCTTCGATGGTTTCGCGACTAAAGGTCGACTGCAAGCGACGCAAGCACGCCGTAAGGCCGCGGTGCAAACGCTGAAATCCACTCAGCTTTCGATCGCGTCGGAGGTACGCAGCGCCTTTTTCGACTTCGAACAGGCGAATCACATCCTTGAAGCGGAATCAAAGAACGTGCAGTCGGCGGCGGAATCGCTCGAGATCGCGAATGCGAATCTCGGCGCTGGGCTGGGAACGCAGCTGGATATTTTGCAAGCCGCTGCCGCCGCAACGGGTGCACGCACGACTCGGCTGAGTGCGATCTTTCAGCACAACACGGCCCTCGCGAAGCTCGCTCGAGCCTGCGCAGTGATGCCGGATGGACTCACATCTCCGTCGAAGGTCAGCGCCCAAAGAAAGGGTGCGAATACCTCCGATTTGGTTGAACCTTCGCCCGGACGCAGTCAACCGTGAAACAATTTCTCGTCGCTGCGATGCTGTTGCTCGGTTCGAAGGTGGCTGGCGCCTTCACGCTGGAAGAGTTGCTGGAAAAGACAATCGAGAATAATCCCGCAATTCAGGCTGCGAGAGCAGGCGTGGAAGAGGCCTTGGGACATCGTCTCATCTTTCATTCCGTAGCTTTGCCTGACGCCACGATCGGTGTGGCGGGCGGCGTTCAGGGAGGACATCGCGCCGGCGAAAAACCAACGCAACCGTTCGGTTTTGGTTACGGCAACCTAAGTCAGCCGCTGTTTAATCTTGCGGTGCCGCCTTCCTGGCGAAGGGGTGACATTGAACCCCTGATCGCTCAGCAGCGACTCAATGTCACCGTGATCGAACAATTGCAGGCCGCGCGCGTCGCTTTTTATACCGCGCTTTACAATCGCGCCCTGGCGAGTCAGCTCGCGGCGCAGCGCGGGCGATTGCAGAATATTTCCGCCAGCCAGCAGAGTCGCTACCAATCAGGACTGGTAAATCGGGGAGCCTTCATCGCCGCTCAAGTGCAAGTTGGCGGCCTCAACCCCGGGATCGAGGCGGCGCATCGCGCGTATGAAGGGGCGGTTTTGAAAATGGGCGAAGCGATCGGACAGGATCTTGCGCGCTTCACCGCGAGGATTGAACCGGAAGGAACTTTAGCCCACACCGCCGTGGAAGTGTCACCTGATCGCGCGCTTCCCGCTGCCCTTCGGAGGCCGGATTTGGAACTGGCGCGCCTGCTGATCCGCGCGGCCAGGGAAGACCAGCGCATTATGGAGGCGTCCTATTATCCTTCGATCAACGCCACGGTTTCGGGCGAGTATATTCCTGTGTCAGGAGTCCGCCGAGACCAGGGTCAGGGAACGCCCCGCCGTTCCGATGACATCATCTCTTCGGAGATTCGTGCCGGAGCTGCGTACACGTGGCGGGTGATTGATAACGGAAAGATTTCTGGGGCAGTCACGAAACAGCGCGCCGCGCGTGAGGTGAACGAGTTGCTCCTGCAAAAGATGGAACGCGATGTGCCTCGAGACCTCGCGCGAATTGACAACGAGCTGCGCGCCATCGCGAGAAAGGAGAAGGCTCTTGTCGGCGCTTCCTCCGCGGCTGAGGAAAATGCTTCCACCTTGCAAAAGAATCTCGAAGGCGGCATTGCGACGCAGCTGGAATCTCAACTGGCCGAGAGCGACCTTCTCCAAGTGAAGACTGCTTTGCTCACCCTCGCCTACCAGCGGAGTCTGGCATTAGCGCAGTGGGACCGCGCGACCGGCCGTTATTTGCAATTCTCGGACGTCGCTGCGCGAAAGGAGAAATAGAAGTGGCTGTGCGTTCTAGGAGTTATTTCTGGATCATCGCGCTGCTGGTCGCGGTCGTGCCCCTGGTGTGGTTTGAGCTGCTCCCGGTAGCGGAGACAACGCGGGTTCGACGAGGGAACGCGGTTTCCGCGGTCTATGGCACGGTGCGAATCGAGCCCGCGTTTGTCGTGCATGTCCGTGCCCAGAACGCCGGCTTTATTCATCTGGCCGATCAATTCTCCGCCGGCCGCGGCGCGATTGGAATGGGCGTGGCCAAAGGGCAGCTCTTGGCCACGATCGCGGATGAAACGACCGCGCGACAATTAAAGCAGGCGCGCTCGGAACTGGCCGCGGCGACGCAGCGGGCCGCGCTGCCGTTGCCTTCCTCGGAATTGCTCAGGACCGCGGAGGATAGTGAGCAGCGTCTCCAGAAACTGGCGGTCTTGAGTAACGTCCCGGCGGTCGAATTCGAGAAAGCAAAAAGCGAAGCGAAGCGTTTGCGCGACGTGGTCGAGAATGAGCGGATCGAACGCGACCGCAGCCTCGGAACTTCGCAGGACGCGCTTAAGAAGCTCGAGGCGCAACTGAAGAACTCGGAGATTCGCGCGCCGATGGATGGACTGCTGACCAACATTCAAACGATCGATGGCGAATTGGTCGCCGAAAGCAACGAACTCTTCACCGTCGCGTCGCGCAAAAGCTACGTGCGTGGGGAAGTGGACGAAGAGGATGTGGGCGGGGTCAGGCCCGGACTGAAAGCGGCCTTGCGTTTGTACGCCTACCGCACGCAACAGTTCATCGCGCGGGTTTCCTCCATTCAGCCGGCGGCGGATCCGGAAACGCAGCGTTATACCATCGTCCTGGAAATGGAGAACGCGCCGGACAATCTCATGACCGGGATGACCGGGGAGATGAACATCATCACCGGGACGCACGAGAATGTTTTGCTGGTGCCGACGCGGGCGTTAGTGGTCGATCAAGCCCTGGTGATCGAGCGTGGGAGGGTGCAGGCCCGGACGATCAAGGCTGGGTTTCGTTCTCTCGATTTCACCGAGGTGCTGGATGGTCTTTCTCTCGATGATCACATCATTATCTCGGACCAGGATCGGTTTCGGCCCGGACGATTCGCACGCCAGCGTTTAATCGATCTCGCGAGCAAGCCGTGACGCCGTCGCTTTATATCGCGCTGGGTTTTCTCGCCCATCGCAAACGCGCCTTGTTGCTCAGTCTCACCGGCGTGGTCTTTGGAGTGGCCTTTTTTATTTGTATTCAGGCGCAGACCCAGGGATTCGCCCAATACTTCGTCAATTCCACTCTGGGAAGTAACGGAGCACTCGTCCTGCGCGAGCGCTTCGAGACGCGGCAGATCGGCTTCCTCGGCTCCGGGAAAACTACCAACGCGGCGCACCGGCAGAACTTCGAGGGCATCATGGACGCGAATGAGATCATGCGCGTGAGCAGACAATTTAACAATGTGGCCGCTTGTTCTCCGGTTTTGCGCGGCAACCTGAGCGTGCGCTCGGGATTTGAGAACGCCACCGCGGAGATCTATGGGATCGAGCCCGTGCTTCATTTGCAGACGACGGATCTGGCACGTCAAATCACCAAGGGAAGTGTGAAGGATTTTCGCGATAAACCGAATTCCGTTATTCTCGGATCGCGCCTGGCAGAAACGTTGCACGCTGATGTTGGGGACAGTGTCCAATTGCTCGCGCCCGGCGGACAGTATCGGCGCTTTGAAGTCGCGGCGATCGCTCGGAGCGGGGTGGGGGCGATCGATTCGACGCGGCTTTATTCTCAGGCGCGGGTCGCGCAGTCGCTCCTGCATAAACCTTACGCGGCCTCGATGATCATCTATAAATTGCGCGATCCCGATCGCGCCCCGGCGCTGGCGCAGCATTTCGAGGATCTCTTTTCGCACAACGCGACGAGCTGGCAGGAACGCGATCAAAGCAGCCTGCATCTTTTTCGAACGTTGCAGCTCTCTGCCGCTATCACTGTCTCACTGGTAATTTTGCTCGCCGGCTTTGGCATTTTCAATGTCCTGACCCTGACCGTGCTGGCGAAGGTGCGCGAGATCGCCATTCTGCGTTCGATGGGATATCGGCGCGGCGATATCAGCGCAATTTTCCTGTGGCAGGGCGGACTGGTCGCCGCGGCCGGGTCAATCATCGGATGCGTCGTAGGCGCGCTTATGAGCTGGGGGATGTCCAAAATTCCGATTCACCTTCGCGGATTACTCTCCACCGATTATTTCATCGTGGCCTGGGATTGGCGTCATTACCTTTGGGCAACCTTACTCGCGGCCGTTTCCGTGCTGATCGCGAGTTACGTCCCGGCAAGGCGCGCGGCTCAACTCCCTCCTGTCGCCACCTTGCGCGGTTCGAGCGTATGAACGGCGAGATTTACCTGGGTGGGCGCGATCTTGAGCGCTATCTCGGCGAAGACGAGTCCCGCGTCCACGCTTTGCGAGGAGTCTCTCTCGACGTCGCAGCCGGTAGCGTCCACGCCGTGGTCGGACCTTCGGGCTGTGGCAAAAGCACGTTGCTCTATATTTTGGGTTTGCTCGATCCGCCGGACGCAGGTGCGGTCATGTTTGAGAATGAAGCAGTTTCGCATTTGTCCGATCAGGAGCTGTCGCGCAAGCGGAACGAATTCATTGGGTTCATCTTCCAATTCCATTTTTTGCTGGAGGATTTCACCGCGCAGGAAAATGTCATGATCCCGATGCGCCGCCTCGGCCAACTCGCCGAACCTCAGATGACAGAACGCTCGAGAGAGTTACTCGAAGCCGTTGGCTTGGAAGAAAAACGGGAACGGCTCAGTCGTCACCTCTCCGGCGGGGAACAGCAGCGCGTCGCCATCGCGCGTGCGCTCGCGAACGATCCGCGCGTCATTCTGGCGGACGAACCCACCGGCAATCTGGACACGAAAAACTCCCAGCGGGCGTTTGACCTTCTCAAAGGGATTGTGCGGGAAAAACGGAAAGCCCTGCTCCTCGTCACGCACAACCCTGCCATCGCGGAGGCGTGCGATTTGATCCACGAAATGCAGGATGGGCGAATTATTTCGACACGCCAAAACGTTTAACTCAGTTCGCAGGCCGGGCCACTGGGCTAGTCTCAGTCTTTCTTCGAAGATGATCGAGCACTGCGCGATCGCTGGGATCGAGGCCGATGATTTTCCAGACGAGAAAATATCCCACGAGGTAAATCCCAGCAGCAGCCAGCTCGAAACCTATTCCTCTTAACAAGAATCGGAAAAGCAGCGCGCAAGGCAAGGCCGCGAGCGCGGCGACCCAAGGTTTGAGGAGCGCACGCCAGGGCCATCGCCAGTGGAAGATCCGCGTAATCTGAATTCCACGCAGAATTCCCTGAATCGCGTAGGGAATGAGCATCCCGAACGCGGCCCCGAGCGGCCCGAGCGCCGGGATGAAGATTAGGTTAAATCCAACGGCGGCCGTGAACGCGATGGCGGAGTTGATCAGGTTTATTTTTGGATGCTCGATCATGAGCATGGTTTCACCCAACAGGAAGAACGCGTTCATGGCGCAAGCCGTCGCAATGAT
>JBDTXE010000059.1:0-9369 GCA_040006335.1 Verrucomicrobiota bacterium
GGCTGCGAACCCTGCACGCTCGTGCCCGGCGCGGTTACGTTCCTCACCGGGCTAAAATTTGCCCCGCCATTATCGCTGTAGCTCAGCACGATCGGATTCACGTTCTGCTTGGTGTTGCTGAAGAGCGTCCAAGTGACAACGACCCGCCCAAAGTGCGGAGTACCAGCGGAGGAGTTAACCGCGATCCACTCCTTGTCGGGGAAAACGCTGTTGTCAGGCGGGCGATAAACCACTGCCGGCGCGGCAAAGCTCGCTCCGCCGTTGCTCGATTTGCTGACGGTGATGACGCCGTTGGCGAAGGTCGCGTCAGTGGCGGCGTCCGTCGTAATATAAACGCTGTTCGCGGCATCGAAGGCGACGACTGGATCGGTCGCTCGATAATAAGGCCCGCCCGCAGCTTGCGTGAGATTTGGCAAGAGGGTCCGGGTCCAGGTCAGTCCGCCATCATGTGAAGTAGAGAAGCCCACGTCCACCGCGCCGCCGTCCGTCGCAAAACGTCCTTCCTGAAAAGTCGCAACCAGCCAATCCTGCGTGCTGAGCGATCGCGCGATGTGCGGCTCAGCCTGGGCGCGCATGGTGGCTGGGAGCTGCGGAGGATCGTTTCCCAAGCGAATATTCGCACCAATTCGCAGATCCAGCGCGACGGGCGCGTTTTCTTCCGCCCGGGCAGCGGTAGCGCCCTTAGCGGACAGCGGCCTCGGCGCCACGAGCATATCGTCATTGTTCAGCAGCATCAGCGCTCCCGAGGACAGCCGGTCCAGTGGAAGGTTGCGCGCTGCCTCAGGGAGTTTTGCTCGATCAAGCGGAGGCATGACGCGCTCCTGCGCGGAAAGTCTTCCGGCCGTCAGCAGGAGAAGAAAGGTCAGGCAAACGGAAAGGCGTCGCACGATTTCCTTAAAGTAACCCGAGCCAAAGCGAATTGTCGCAGGTAATTTGGAATGCTCGCTCGTTCACGCTTTAGCCGGCTCGTGTCGATCCTAGCTACTCGTCCGCGCAAGGATACTTCACCTCCACCACTCTAGGAGCTTTGAAATCTCTGAGGGGGACGCGTTCGCCCACGCTCGCCGCCAACAGCGTTTTCCCAACCGGCGAAATCCAACTCACGCTTTCCGGCGCGAAATCGAGCTCGTCCACTCCGACAATTCGATAGATCTCACGCCGGCCATCGACATCCTCGACGGTGACGATGGCACCAAAAGCAACGCTCTCATCCGGCGCTGCCGGAGGATCCACCACCGTCACCGAGTTCAGTATCTCCCGCAGTTCGGCGAGCTGGTCTGGGGGCGCGCCCGCGCTTCGTAACCGGGCAAGCTTCGCCTCCAGCCGCTGCGCGCCCCGGCGCGTGATGTAATTTGTCGCACCAGGTGGCAGACCTGACGACGAGCGCCTGCGCCCAGAACGCTCCGGCGGATCGACATCCTCCTTTACAAAAGCCCGGCTCATGATCGTGAGTTAAAAGAGAGAGCGTCCCCATGGCAATTTGAAGAGGTGAAAATAACTTCGCGCTCCCGTCTCTGCCCTCTGGGAGAGATGTCATTTTTCTTTCCAGTTGAACCGGCCTCGTTCATCCGCAGCTTAAGCGCCATGGATTTGCTATTCCGCTTGAGCGCACGTCTCGCTGCCTCCTTCCTTCTCTCTTCCGCCGCTTTGGCAGCAGGGCCATCGCCTTCGCCCGCGGGAGCTTCGACTCCAGCGCCGCAATTCGAGCCCAAGCTTTTCAGTGGAATGCAATGGCGCCAGGTCGGACCTTTTCGCGGCGGTCGCGCTCTCGCCATCACCGGCGTACCCGGCGAGCCCAACACCTGGTATTTCGGGGCCGTGGCCGGCGGTGTTTGGAAGACGACGGACGGGGGAGCGGTCTGGAAGCCGATCTTCGACAAGGAGAGTAACTCCAGTATCGGCGCCATCGCTGTCGCGCCCTCTGATCACAACGTCATTTACGTGGGAACCGGCGAGGCCGCACCGCGGGGAAATATTACCTACGGCGCCGGCATTTATAAATCCGTGGACGCAGGGCGGAGCTGGAAATTTATCGGATTGAAAGATAGTCAGGCGATTGGCGCGATTGCAGTGCATCCAACGAAGCCCGATGTCGTCCTGGTGGCGGCGGCGGGCCACATGTTCGGGCCGAACCAGGAGCGTGGCGTTTTCCGCACAGAAGACGGCGGCAAAACGTGGACGAAGGTTTTGGGCAAGGATCAGGATACGGGCGCGATCGATGTCGTCCTCGACCCGCATAATCCGAGCGTTGCCTACGCTGCGCTTTGGCAGGCCCGGCGACAGCCCTGGTTCTTCTCCAGTGGCGGCGCGGGGAGCGGACTCTATAAGTCGGAGGATAACGGCGTCACCTGGAAACAGCTAACGGGAAATGGATTGCCCGATGGCATCCTTGGCCGGATCGGCGTTTCTGTCTCGGGCGCGGACGGTAATCGCGTCTACGCCATTGTCGAAGCCAAGGATGGCGGCATCTATCGCTCGGACGATGGCGGGGAAAAATGGTCGAAGATAAATGATGATGGCCGTTTCCGGCAGCGCGCTTGGTACTTCAGCAAGATTTACGCGGACCCGAAGGCGGTCGACACCGTTTACGTGATGAACACGGGCGCTTTCAAATCTGTGGACGGGGGCAAGACGTTCAACCTCCTGCCTGCGAAACACGGAGATCATCATGGGCTCTGGATCGACCCGGACGAACCGAGCCACATCGGCAATGCCAACGATGGTGGCGCCAGCCTCTCCTTCGATGGCGGTAAGACCTGGACGACGCAGAACAATCAGCCGACCGCGCAGTTTTACCACGTCAGCGTGGATAACGCTTTCCCGTATCACATTTACGGGGCGCAGCAGGATAACTCCAACGTCGGCATCGCCAGTCGGACCGACAGCGGAATCATCGGCGCACGCGACTGGTTCGAAGCCGGCGGGGGCGAATGTGGCTTCGTCCTGGCTGACCCGCGCGACTGGCACCTCATCTATTCCAACAACGAAGGTTATCTGACGCGTTACGATAAGAATCGCGAAGCCTCGCAAGACATCAGCGTTTGGCCGGTGGACAACTCCGGACACGGGGCCGCCGACCTGAAGCATCGCTTCCAATGGGTCACGCCGCTGCTCCTCTCGCCGCACAACCCCGACGTCATTTACACTGCAGCTGAGGCGGTTTTCAAATCGAGTGACCGGGGACAAACCTGGACGCAAATCAGCCAGGATCTCACTCGGAACGATAAATCGAAACAGCAGCCTAGCGGAGGCCCCCTCACCCTGGACATCACCTCCGTGGAATACTTCGATACCATCTTCGCTCTGGCGGAGTCACCTGTGAAACAAGGCACGCTCTGGGCCGGGACCGATGACGGCCTGGTGCAGGTGACGACGGATGACGGCGCGCACTGGGCGAACGTGACGCCGAAAATGCCGGAATGGAGCACCGTCTCGATCATCGATCCGTCGCCGCACGACGGGAACGCGGCCTACGTCGCGGTGGATCGGCATCGGCTGGACGACTTCAAGCCCTACATTTTCAAAACGACCGACCTGGGTAAAAGCTGGGCTCCGATTACTAATGGCATTCCCGAAGGGGCGTATGTCCGCGCCGTGCGCGAAGATCCGCGCAAACGGGGCATGCTTTATGCCGGCACGGAACAGGGCGTCTATTTCTCGTTAGATGATGGCGCGCACTGGCAGTCGCTCCAGTTGAACCTGCCCGTTTCCCCCATCCATGACCTCGTGGTCAAAGACGACGATCTGGTTGTCGCCACTCACGGACGTTCGTTCTGGGTGCTGGATAATCTGACGCCGCTGCGCCAGTTGACGACACAAGCGGCGCAGGCTGATGCAGTCCTATTCCAACCACAGACGGCCTTGCGGCTGCATTATGCGGAGGAGTTCGATAAACGTCAGCCCGTCGGAGAAAATCCGCCGCCGGGAGCGATGATCGACTACTACCTGAAAACGGCGCCCAAGGACGAGGTCACGCTCGAGATCATGGATGCGCAGGGGAAACTCGTCCGGCGTCTTTCCAATCGGGAGAAGGACGAAGAGAAGCAGCCGCCGGAATGGCCCGACCAGGTCGAAGAGGTCAAAACCATCCCTGCCGCCGCCGGAATGAATCGCGCGGTCTGGAATTTGCGCTATGACGATCCCGTCCGCATCCCCGGTGCTTTCTATTACGGGAGTGGGCCCCGGGGTCCTCTCGTCCTGCCCGGTGACTACACCGTCAAGCTAACGGTAGCTGGCAAGACGCAAGCGGCTCCGCTGCACGTGGTGATCGATCCCCGCAACAAGGGAAGCGAGCCGGGTCTGCAGAAACAATTCGAGCTCTCCTGGCAAATGCACGAACGCGGTTCGCAGCTGCACCAGGCGGTGAACGAGATCCGCGAAGTGAAGAAGCAGATCGCGGCCTTGCACGGTCGCGTGGGCGAAAACACTTCGGCGCAGTCGATCGATGCGGCCACGAATGATCTCACGCACAAAATGTCGGAGGTGGAAGGTCAGCTCATGCAGGTAAACATGAAAAGTTCCGAAGGGAATCTCGCCTTCCCCAACATGTTGAACGAGTCGTTCTACACCCTTTCACGCACGATTGAGGGTGCCGACGCCGAGCCGACGCAGCCTCAGCGCGAGGTCTTCGCCATGCTCAACGGCAGGCTCGACGAGCAACTGAAAAAATGGGAGCAGATCAAGCAGGCGGAGTTGCCGAAACTCAGCGCGTTGATCAAGCAGGCGGACTTGCCCGCCATAGCCGTTCCAGTGGCCGGGAAATAATCAGGACTTGTCGGCGCTATATTGGCCCGGTCCGATGAAAGCGAGGCAGAACAAAATAATGGCCGCTTCGATCGGCACTAACGCGGGATAGAGGCCGTGCTCGTGCCGGCTGACGTTGATCGCGTTGACGAGTGCGACCAAAAAAACGAAAAGAAGTCCGAGGCGGAAAGCGAGCCCGAAAAGGATGAGAATTCCGCCAATGCATCCGAGGAGAACGCCAGTCAGTCCCCACCAATCAAGATGCGAGTGAAAGTGAAAGACGCGCATGGCGCTGCCAAATTGAGCCCAGCGGCGATCTCCGGCGAAAAGAGCGGGCGCGCAGATAAGAACGGAAATAAGCCCGATGCTGGCACGCAGCAGCAGCAGGCCCGCTTCTCGATATCTCCCAAGAAATTTCAACATGGCGGGGGATGGTGAAGCGGCCGGCGGCGCAAATCAACTCATGAACAGCGCGCAGCCGGATATTAAGATGATCCTTTCCCTTTGCCCCGCATGATCGTAATCCAGCAGGCTGTTCTGCTCGCAGCGGGCCGCGGCACGCGTATGCGCGAGCTGACTCAGAGTTTGCCCAAGCCAATGATCCCGGTGCGGGGAAAGCCCGTTCTTCTGCACATCATCGAAGGGCTGCGTGACGCAGGGGTCACCAGGTTTTTGATCGTGGTCGGTTACCACGGGGAGGTCGTCCGCGAGTTCTTCCAGAACGGCAGCGCTTGGGGCGTGAATATTTCCTACGTCACCCAACAGACTCAAGACGGGACCGGACGTGTGGTGGAACTCGCGCGTGAGTTCGTTGGCACGCAACCCTTCATTCTCCATTATGGCGATATTCTGCTCGAACCGGCAAACTATCGCCGGCTTGTCACCATGACCGATGGAGTAGAGGCAATCGTCAGCGTGAAGCGCGATGAAGATGTGAGCAAAGGAGGCGCGGTCTTCGTCGACGAGGCGATGTTAATCACCGACGTGCGCGAAAAACCAGCACCGGGCGAGCCGACCAGCCCCTGGTATAACGCCGGCGTCTATTCGTTCCGTCCCAGCATCTTCGCCTGGACCGCAAGACTGGAGCGTTCCCCCCGCGGCGAATATGAGCTGACCGATGCGTTGCGCGAGCTGGCTCACTCTCGCCAAAAAGTGCAGGCGCTCGAACTCGAAGGCGACTGGGCCGACGTGCGCGATCCTGAAGTTCTGGCGCAACTGAACGCTCGCTAAACTCCGGGACGCTTTTCGGCGCGAGGGCGAAACTCACTCACTCATCGCCTCCTCTTCTTCGTCTCCGATTTCCTCCTCGATTTCACGGCGCCAGCGGTTTGAAACCCACGGCCGGGCCAGACCGTAGATGAGGTAACCGAGAAAAAGAACAGCCGGCATCCATTCGTAGTAGAGAACCGTGAAGAGGAGGAGGATGGCGATGATGATGAAACGAGAGAGGGTGCGCTTGGTTCGCCAGGTGATCGCTTTGAAACTCGGGTAACTCAGCTGGCTAAACATCATGAGGGAAAGGAAAACCATCAGCGGCGGTAAAAACCATTTCCAGCGGCCGATCTCATGATCGCGTTCGCCCAGCCACCAGAGCATGAAAAGAGTCAGCGACGCGATCAAACCGGCAGCCGCCGGAATGGGAAATCCGGTGAATTCTCCGCCGCTGGCGCTGTCGGGCGAGCGCAGCGCTGCCATGGTGTTAAATCGAGCCAGGCGCAGAGCCCCGCACACGAGATAAACAAAGGCGACTAGCCATCCCATTCTCGGAAAATCGATCAGGACAATCCGGTAAACCATCAATGCCGGGGCCACGCCGAAGGAGACGATATCGGCCAGAGAATCAAATTCGCGACCGAAGGCACTATCCTGTCCCCCAAGGCGCGCCAGACGTCCATCCAACACATCGAAGACGCAAGCGCCCAGGATGAACCAAACGGCGGCATGAAACAGGGACGCGGCGGCATCCGGACTTGACCATTGAATCAACGCCCCTTGCACAATCTGGAGCGTCGCGGCGAAGCCGCAAAACAGGTTTCCCGCCGTCATCAAATTCGGAAGCAGGTAAATCTTCGGTGTTGGCTCGCTCATGGGAATCGACGTCGATCCAAGACACTTAACCGCAGGTTTCGATCCTGCGCCACATTCAGGGTGCCAGCCGCGCGATGATCGTGCTGCCGCCCTTCACCCGGTCGCCCACTTTCACCAGGACGCTGGCATCCAGCGGCAGATAGACTTCGGTTCTCGATCCAAAACGGATCATGCCGAAGCGCTCGCCCCGTCGCAAGTCATCGCCGACCTGCGACCAACCGACAATTCGCCTTGCGATTGCGCCGGTGAGTTGTCGAACAACCACTGTCGCCCTTGCACCTTCGAACGCCCACGTCATCGCTTCATTCTTCGTCGTACAATCAGGGCTCCGCGCATCGAGACAGAGACCGGGATGATGCTGGCGATAAATCACGCGGCCTGCGATGGGCGACCGGTTCGTATGGACATCGAAAACCGAGAGGAAGATTCCAACCCGTCGCGTCGGCGACTTCAGGTATTCGGGCTCGTCCAATTCTTTGATATCCGCCACGACTCCATCGGCTGCTGCCACCACCGCGTCATACTCCGCCGGATCAGCTCGCTCGGGATCGCGAAAGAAGGCGAAAGTGTAGAGAATTAAAGCAACGAAAACCAAACTCAGCCAGGGCGAAACGAAGCCGCCGAGCACAGCCAGCCCGAGCAGAATGGCGAAAATCCAGCGGCCTTCGTAAAGAGTGCGTAAGCGCATCGCAGACGCCATTTTCCGAAGCGCAACGGGTCAGGTCAAGCTCGGCGCTGCAAACAACAATGCCTCCCGCCCCCGGACACCACTCCTTGGGCCTAAACCTCCTTGGCAGCACCGTCCCTTGTATTTTTCTCGCGAAAATAAGTGCACAAATTAATTGTTCTCCAGGGCCTTTTCCATTAGGGTTACGGCTGTGGTCGCTCGGCCATCTTCTATGCCCCAAATTCAGGACGACCCGTCCTCCCAGATTGCCTCTCCTGATCGCATGACAGGGATCGCCGCGGCCCAGAAGTACGACGCCGCGCAGATCGATAAACTCGAGGGCTTGGAAGCGGTCCGAAAGCGCCCGGGCATGTATATTGGGGACCCGGACGAACGCGGTCTGCATCATTGCGTCTTTGAGGTGCTGGATAATTCGATCGACGAGCATTTAGCCGGATTTTGTTCGAAGATCGACGTCACCATTCACGTCGATGGCTCGGTTTCGGTGCGCGACAACGGCCGCGGCATTCCCGTCGACATGCATCCGAAGTGGAAGATGCCAGCGGTCGAGCTCGTCCTGACCAACCTGCACGCCGGTGGCAAATTCGGACAAGGAGCCTACAAATATTCCGGCGGCTTGCATGGCGTCGGCGCGAAATGCGTCAACGCGCTTTCCGACTGGTTCAAGGTCGAGGTCACGCGCGATGGCAAAGTCCATCACATGGCGTTCGAGCGCGGCAAGACCACGCAAAAACTGAGTGTCATTGGCGAGGTCAAAAACAAAAAGAACACCGGAACGCTGATCACGTTTTTGCCGGACCCAACGATCTTCACGATTACGATCGAGTTTAAATTCGAACGTCTGGCGTCGCGCCTGCGCGAACTGGCGTTTCTCAATCCCGGCTTGGAAATTAATTTGATCGACGAGCGGAACGAGCCTCCGAAAAAAGAAACGTTTCTCTACAAACACGGCATCGAGGAATTCGTGCGCCAGCTGGGTGAGAACAAACAAGTCATCCACTCGAAGCCGGTCCAGATTGAACGGCAGCGCGATGAAATTTTCGTCGATTGCGTTCTCCAATATAACGACAGCTACAACGATCAGATTCTTTGTTTTGCCAACTCCATCGCGAACCCGGACGGCGGCACGCACCTGACCGGATTTCGGACCGCACTGACCCGTGCGGTCAATCAATACGCACGCGGAAACGGCCTGATGAAGGACAAGGATCCTTCCGTCTCCGGCGACGACGTCCGCGAAGGTTTGGTCTGCGTTCTGAGCATCAAGCTCCCAAATCCCCGTTTCGAATCGCAGACCAAGGTCAAGCTCGTCAACACTGAGATCGAAGGCGTGGTGAACTCGTCCGTCTACGACGGATTGATGACCTACTTCGACCAGAACCCGCCGATCGCGAAACGTATCTTCGAGAAGGTACTGACGGCGGCGCGCGCACGAGAAGCGGCGCGAAAGGCGCGCGAAACCATTCGCAAAGGCGCGCTCACCGGCGGCGGACTTCCTGGAAAACTGGCCGATTGTTCCGAACGCGATCCGGATTTGACCGAGCTCTACATTGTCGAGGGTGATTCGGCCGGCGGATCGGCCAAACAAGGCCGTGACCGCCGTTACCAAGCGATCCTGCCGATTCGCGGCAAGCTAATCAACGTCGAGAAGGCGCGCATCGATCAATTTCTCAAGAACAACGAAATCCAGTCGATGATTACTGCGATCGGGACCGGGATTGGCAAAGCGAAGGAAGACGTGGATGGCGTCGTCTCTAAGAAGGACGAGTCCGTTTTCGATATCTCGAAGCTGCGCTACGGCCGCATCATTATCATGACCGATGCCGACGTGGACGGGTCGCACATTCGCA
>JBDTXE010000060.1:0-9367 GCA_040006335.1 Verrucomicrobiota bacterium
TTCAGGTAGAGAGGCAACGTCGCCACCAGCGTCTTTCCTTCGCCGGTCGCCATTTCAGAAATCTTACCCCGATGCAGCACCATCCCGCCGATGAGCTGGACGTCGAAGTGCACCATCTCCCACTTCATCGGCTGGTCGCAGACGGTGAAGGTGAGACCACTTTCCGTTAGCCGGCGCGCGGCGTTTTTCACCACCGCAAAAGCCTCCGGCAGGATCTCATCCAGCCTTTGCCATTGCTCTTCCACCGATGGCAGCTTGGTCAGTTCCTCGCGCCAGGTCGCAGTCTTAGCCCGTAGCGCCTCATCCGAAAGGGCCTTGTACTCCGTATCCAGCTCGTTGATGCGGCGAACCGCCGGCCACATCTGCTTGATTTGGCGCGCGTTTTTTGACCCCAGAAACTTCTTTAAGACCCAGCCGAGCATTTTTGTGGTTCGTTGAACGCGAACAATCCGGTTCCTGCCCCCCTTTCGCAAACGAAAAGGTGGCTCGCCTGCCGTTCGCAAACCCCGTGAGAGCAAGCTGGAAGCGTGCGCCACCCTGCACTAACCTCGCGCCATGAAAAAAATAATTTCCACGACGGAGGCCCCCGGCGCCGTCGGGCCCTATTCCCAGGCCGTCCGCACCGGCAACGTCGTCTTCTGCAGCGGTCAGATTCCGCTCGATCCGCAGAGCGGCCAACTGGTGGAGGGTGACATCAAAGCCCAAACCAAACGCGTCCTGGACAATATTACCGGTGTCCTGCGAGCGGAGGGATTGAATTTCGAGCATATCGTCAAGACCACCATCTTCCTCACCAGCATGAATGACTTTCAGGCCGTAAACGAACTCTACGGCTCGTTTTTCAAAAGCGAGCCGCCGGCGCGCTCCACCGTCGAGGTCTCAGCCTTGCCCAAGGGCGCGAACGTGGAGATCGAAGTGATTGCCATCGCGAATCCCCCAAAAGGTGGCAAAACGGTGGATGTCTGGGAATAGCCGCACACGCGCGCTCAAAATTGACGAATTACGTGCCCCATTCCCACAAGCGTTATCCATATTGTCTGACTATCCAAATCGTGGCGCGTTACTCGGAAACAGAGCCGTAAGTGGTCGCAGAATGAGGCGCCTTGATCACATCTCAGTCAAGGCGCTGCGTGACGCGCACACTTTTGGTGGCTCTCTCCATTTCATAGGAAGATCCTAAGACATACTATGTCCGTCAGCGCGAGCGACAACCCATGGAATCGAGACATCCCGTTTTCCTATGACGGGATGTGGCTCGGGACTAAATTGTGTCAGGAGCGAATCAATCGCAGGATTAGCGGCGACAACATTCATTGGCTCGAATACTCCTGGCGACAATACGTTGGCCCTGCGGTCGCGAGGTCGAGTCATCCCCACCACCTTCGCTGTCTGATCCTCGGCTCAAACGAAGGCTGGATGGAAATGATGTTGTGCGAGCACGGCTTTACCGGAGCAATTGTTGCATCAGATATTGCCGATAAAGCTGTCAGTCGTGCGCGAGCGAAAGTCGAAGCGGCGGGATATCGTAACGTCACCCATGTGGTCGCCGACTTAAATGTAGATTCGTTTGAGGGAAAATTCGATTTCATCATCTGCGAAGGAGTCCTTCACCACATTGCAAACATTGAACGTTGTCTTCGGATGTTGCGCAGCTGCATGAAGCCCGACGCGCTCTTGTTTGCGGTAGAGTTTGAGGGCCCATTCCGGTTTCAGCTCTCCGAACTTCAAGTGCGCTGGATCAACGCTACCTTATTCCTCATGCCGCGCTCTTTGCGCCCGTTGGCTCGAAACGATCAAGGGAATTACCCCGCCACAGAGGCAGAGAACCTTCAAGTCGCTTATTCCCCGCCACCGGCGGATCAAATCGCGCGCTTCGATCCAACCGAAGCCTATAGCGGCGCGGAATTGAAACAACTGCTGCCAAGGATATTCGAAATTATTCAAAGAACCGGATTTGGGGGAACATTACTTTCCTACATGGCCGCACATTTCGACTTTAAGCGCGCGAACGAAGACGTCTTTTCTCAGGCATGGTTGAAAGTCCTTTGCGAAATTGAAGACACTCTCATCTCCACCCACATCTTAGAGGACGAGTTCGTTTTTTATATCTTACGAAGTGCCGCTCACGCGAAGGTGGCCGGCTAACTAGGTTCTAACTGCAATATTCCAAGTCTAATCCCAGAGCAGGATCTCTCAATGAAACCAGCAACCGCAGGGCAATTTGGTATGGCGCGATGACAGAAGGCAACTCGAGCTTTACCTACCATGAATAGCCTGCGCGAGACTGAGAAGTCCCAGCTCCTCGAACGCTACGCCGGCAAGTTTGAGGTGCGAGCGCTGGAGTATGGAACCGTACAAGACTATTGCGACAGCTGTGATCACCTACCGTGGATAAGTCGGGTTCAACATGACCTCAAGGACTCACAGCGACCTTGGACTGTGAAGGCCGCGCTTGGCCTTTCGATTCCGGGTTCGCGGTTGCTTGAGATCGGCGCCGGCCCTCCTTTGGTTTCAGGAATGCTCACTGAACTCGGTTATGATCTCACTATTGTCGATCCCTACGATGGCTCTGCGGGAGGTCCGGCCGAATTTGAAACGTTCTTGCAACGCTACCCGGACATTCGATTCGTGCGCGAGCAATTTACACTCCACCTGCCTCAACTGGAAGGCGAACTCTTCGATGGCATTTTCTCTGTCAGTGTTCTGGAGCACGTGGCCGAGCCGGCATTGGAGGGATTGTTTGCAGCCGTCGCGGCCCACCTCCGTCCCGGTGGCTGCTCCTTCCATAGCGTCGATTGCGTCACCCAAGGCAATGACGCGGAATACCACCTCGATCAGTGCCTGCGAATCGCGCTATATCAGTCAGCCCTCGCAGGAGAGAGAGGACCGGATAAGGGATGGTTGCGTGCGTTTTTCAATAAAGCGGATCAGGACGTCGAAACCTGCTATTTGTCCGCGGCGGGTCACAACCTTTGGCGCGGAGCCATGCCCTACGCGACTTTTCCGTTTCGGAAGGTTCTTTCGTTCCAGACCGTAGCCACTCGTCAGCTTAATGGCAGCAACAATTGGCAGGCATCTCAGAGCAAGACTTGAGTGGCTAATCGCACCCACTTTGACACCGTGGATTTAGAACAGAGCGAAGCGCCCCCGGCGAATTTGAAGATTCTCGTAGTAAGCACGCCGAAGACAGGCAATACCTGGCTGAAGTATTTGCTGGCGACCATCTACGATTTGCCAATGGTCGATTTCCCAATGCCGGAGTTCTGGCGCGATTTCGACCCCGACCGTTACGATAAGCTTGGTCCACGCTGGATCGCACACCAGCACTTCCCGCCGCGGGAATCGTTTATTCGATGGGCAAAAGAGCAGGGCGTCATTCTAATTACGACAGTTCGTCATCCCGGCGACTGTTTGGTCTCGATGTATTTCTATGTCCAGAATTTCGCTGGCTCCGCTGTCATCGACCCCGAAGCCGTCCGCCTTTTGCTTTCTCCGGATAACGGGACGAGCGATCTCCATCTACTTCCTCTGACAAACAATTTGGAGCTGTATGTAAGAAGCAAATTCTTCTCCTCTCTCAACTACTCTATTGCATGGTTGCACAGTGGGCTGACCTTCGGCGTCCGATACGAAGACCTCTGGCACTCACCCGCCTCCACCCTGCGCGCGCTGACTAACAAGATACATCTCGTCTCGATGGGCACGATTCAGACTGCCGTCGAACGTTGCCAAATCGACAAATTGCGCCACAAAGCTGGCGCGCATGTATCATTTTACCGCGCAGGCGGGGTGGGCGCTTGGACGACTAGCCTCCCAAGCCGGATCATCCGATTATTCCAAACACTGCCTCCCTATCCAGCTCAAGTAAAATGGCTGGGATATAGTTTTGACACGGAAGACTCCGCCCTTCAGTTCGAGGAGCCCAAAAAATCGACGGGTCCGTTTTCATGCCTGTGCTTTGATAACGGGGTAAAGATTGATCGGTTGATTGCGCAGATTTATTTCTACCGTTTCGCAGTCCAGCAAAATCATGATTCTTCACGTTTGGGCGCGACGTTGGAAGGGGACAATTTTTACACTTGGCTCAATGCCGCAGCCGAGTCCGATCCTTATTCGGGGCGACAGATTCCGGTAGTGACGAACGTAGGAGCATATCTCCACCAGGGACGCCCAGATTTGCAGAGAGCGTTCCCGGATCTTTACCGAAGGCACCGGGCCGCGTTCAGTCACTGGTTTGTGCTGCACGCATCCGTGGAGTATCCCTTGCTCGACACTAGGTTTCCTGCTGGTGTTTGCGAATCGTGGGTGAAGGGCCCGGCACCAAATTTTTCGCCCGTCCATTATGGAGCCGAAATCACTCGTAAAGGTGAAGCGATCGCTCCAGGAAAAACTGCGCTACGCTGAAAGGCGGTTTCCGCAGCCCCACACTGCGAGGGAGACTAATAAGCCTACTTCTTCAGAATGAAGCTGAAAATATTCGCGTAGCCCTCAAGAGGCGCTATTTTTGGAGGATTGCCTACAAGCAGTGAAAATGAATCTGGTTAATTATTCCGTTTGTCGCGAAAGCGGGACGTCTTAGCAAGTGCTACGATTTCGAGCCGAGCACTTGCATGGATAAAGAATCGCATGATACCACTGGTTCAGAATTGGTTGCGCTGATACCGCCCGGCCTCGATGCCGAACCGCCGATTCGTCGTTATCTGGGCGGCGCCTGGCGGATGCATCTCCCTTTCGCGTGGGACTTGATGCACGAGCTGAATCCAGCAATTTTTGTCGAGCTCGGCGTCTATCGCGGCGAATCCTATTTTGCTTTTTGTCAATCGGCTGCGCAACACGGACTGCAATCGCGTTGCTACGGAATCGACACTTGGCGAGGCGATATCCACATGGGGAACTACTCATCCTCTGTGGAGGAGGAGGTGAGATTGTATAATCGCCGATACTCCTCGTTCTCCAATCTCCTTCGCATGACGTTCAACGAGGCGTTGGCCGAGTTCACTGACGGATCGATCGATCTACTTCATATCGATGGCTCTCATCGCTATGAGGATGTAAGACAGGATTTCGAGAACTGGTTGCCGAAAGTTTCACCTCAGGGGATCGTCCTCTTTCATGACGTCTTTGAGCGCGCCGCAGACTTCGGAGTTTGGCAGCTCTGGGAAGAAATCGCCCGTCAAGGCAGTAGCTTCGTCTTCGCATTTGGTCATGGCTTAGGAGTATGGAGGAGGGAGCGACCTGCTGCGAAAGATCCTAGTTTCATCCAAGGGGTCTTACTGGCGGATAGCGCTGAGAGGGAGCGGATAGTTGCCCGTTACCACCTGGCGGGGACTGCTCTCGCGGTCGCGTTAGGTGTATCCACATTCCAGGTGTTTACGCGAATTGGCGCCGGCAGTCATGACAGCTTCGCCGGCGATGCCGAATTTACGATCGGGAAATGGCAACGCGTCAGGGTGACCCTGCTCGGCGGGGGCGAGCTTATCGGTAGCTCACTCCGCTTTGATCCGGGAAACCAAGCTGGCGTGATTGAGATCGCAGGCATCGTTATTCGATCGAAGGATACTAGGGATGTTCTCTGGCGGGCGAAAGGTCCCGTTGAATTATCGTCTTTAGTGGTTGGAGGCACAGCCACGACTTTATCTGACGATCGCGTTTTTCGGATTCTCAATTTCGGAAATGACCCCCAAGTCCTCCTCCCGGCTTTTCAGCTCCTTTCCGCCGAGAGATCGCTAAGCTTTGAGATTTGGCTGCGCCTGGATGTGTCGGCTGAGCGATTGGGAACACATTTCGCCGAGGTTCGAGCGAGTTATCTTAGTGATCAACGACGAGCAGCCGAGGAGAAGCACACCCAAGAGCAACGGCGGGTTCGCATCGAGGCAGAACTACGCGAGGCTGAAAAGGCGAATGCTTCGAAGCAGACCGAGATTACTGCCCTGAGTTCTCGCTTGGAGCGGGCACGAAAAAACAATGAAGCGAAGCAGACCGAAGTTACTGCCTTGAGTTCTCGCTTGGATCAGGCACGAAAAAACAATGAATCGAACCAGTCGGAAATTCACGCCTTACGCTCCGAGCTGGACCGCCTTGATTGCGACGTTTGGGAAAACAAGGTAAGGCGAGCGGATCTCGCCGCTCGTCTCCAAGAGCGCGACAACAGCCTTGGAGAGATACAGAAATCAATTGCCTGGAAGGCGGCCAAACCATTCTGGAAGATACAACGGCATTTTTCGCGACCTAGGAGCGGCGCGAAGGCTGCGGCCGATCGTAACGATCTCAGCTTTGCTCTGGATAACGCCGGTCAATGGAATACAACGCACGACGTTCTAACGTTAAAAGGTTGGTGTTTTGCCCGCAGTGGCCCGCCCGTCGCTGGGCTTCGGGCGAAGGTTGGCCGCAAATCGTACTTTGCACGCTATGGACTACCGCGCACCGACGGCGCGGCCGCGGCGCTGGACCATCCAGCGACAGTTTATCGCGGCTTTACGCTGAAGGTTCCCATTCCAAATGATGCCACGGCGTTGCGTTTAGAGGCGATCGTGCAGGGCGGAGCTTGGCAGTGCTTCCTCGAACATCCGTTAAGTCCCACGACTTTAGAAGTGGAAACAACTTCGCTCGGGAAAACGTCTGCCTTCCCGTCCCCCAACGGGAAATACGAGCGGCGCGCGCCCATGCTTTATCCGGAGATAACCGCCGACGGGGTCGTTCCGCTCCTTTCGCCTTTGCTGGCGCAGCACTTTCAGCGCACAGACGGAAAGATTCCGATTATCAGTGTCATCACACCCGCGTTTAACACCCGGCCGCGCTGGCTAGTGGAAGCTGCCGCCAGCTTGCTGAAGCAAACTTTTTCGGATTGGGAATGGTGCATTGTCGATGATGGTTCGGACGATACCGAGACACGCCAAGCTCTCAGCGCGCTCGCCTCGGCCCATCCGCGTATTAGGGTTACGTCCGGTAGGCGCGCTGGGATAAGTGCGGCCACAAACCTTGCTCTAGATCAAGCCACGGGAGAGTTTGTTTGCTTTCTCGACCACGACGACGTGCTTGCGCCAGAGGCGCTCGCCAGCATCGCGGAGAAGCTGAACGAGGGACTAGACGTCGTCTATTCAGACGAGGATAAGCTAGACGACAAAAGTGGGACCCTACTGGAAGCGTTCTTCAAGCCGGGATGGTCGCCAGAATATTTTCGCGGAGTGATGTATGTCGGACACCTTCTATGCCTGCGCCGGGAGCTGGCCTGCCGCGTCCGCTTCAAGAGCGAATTTGACGGCATCCAGGACTTTGAGTTTATGCTTCGAGTAAGCGAAACCACCTCGCGAATCGGACACGTCCCCAAGGTGCTTTATCACTGGCGAAAAACCCCCGGGAGCATCGCGCAGAACGCCGACGCGAAGCCAAACCTAGGGCTTCTCCAGCAACGGGCAGTGAACGACCATCTCGCGCGTATTTCTCTGCCCGCCCAGGCCCAAGCCGGGGTGACAACTCATCGTCTCAAGATCGTGCCGGCCCAACGAGCTTCTTCCCCACGCATTAGTATTATTATCCCCACGAAAGATGCATCGGATCTTCTGGCACAGTGCTTGAAGAGCCTTTTCGAAAAAACAAAGTATTCTAACTTCGAAGTTCTCCTGATCGATAACGATACTACGAGTCCAGAGGCGTTCCGAGTCATGGGCAGCTATCCGGTGGTCCGCTATTATTTGCCAAATCCGTTTAACTTTTCTCGGGCTAACAATCTGGCGGCCCAACATGCGACTGGAGAGTATCTTGTCTTTCTGAATAACGATACCGAGATAGTAGCTCCACACTGGCTGGACCATTTGCTCTATTACGTCAGTCAATCCGACGTCGGCGCCGCGGGCGCCCTCCTTCTCCACGGGAACGGTGCCGTGCAGCATGGCGGAGTCGTTCTGGGGATGAGGGGAACAGCCGATCACGCCATGCGGGGATTTGCGGCCAAATCCGATGGCTACGCCGGAAGCCTTTCCTGCGCCCGGGAAGTCTCAGCGGTGACCGCCGCCTGCTTGGCCATGCGCAAGTCGGTCTTCGAAGAGATCGGAGGCTTTAATGAGCATTTCTTTACTATCTACCAGGATGTCGATCTCTGCCTGCGCCTGCGCCAGCAAGGTTTACGCATCATTTGGACACCGCAGGCTTTGCTCTTGCATCACGAGTCGCATTCACGTCAGGATTATTATGACGTGGTCGACCGCTATCTTTTACTGGACCAATGGGAGAATGTCATCAAACAGGGTGACCCCTACTACAATCCCAATCTGAATTTGGAGCGCGGCGACTATAGTTTTCGAAGCTGATGAGCAATATCCTGTTCGTCCTTTATCATCACTTCCAGGCAAATAGCGCAGTCCATGTGCATCATTTTGCCAATCAATTGATCCACCTCGGACACAATGTCCTCGTCACTGTTCCTAAGAATAAAGAGACAGGATCGGCTCTGGGAGAGGCACTCTACACTGCGAAAAATTTTGACGAACTGGAGGGATTACCGGCTAAACTGTTTAAAGATAAGCGAGGTCCAGATATCGTGCATGCCTGGACACCTCGGGAGGGGGTGAGAAGATTTTGCGACACACTGCGAGAGTCCTCCAGATTTCAACTTCTCGTTCATCTGGAGGATAATGAAGAAGCAATTTACGAGGCCAACCTTTGCCTCCCGTTTCCCAACGGCGTTACTTCCTCCAATGGCGACCTCCCGCTAGGTCTTTCGCATCCCGGAAAGTATCAACAGTTTTTAAGTGAAGCGGCGGGAATTACCATCATCATGGATCGCCTGGAGAAGTTTGTTCCCCCGCAAACCCCTCAACTTACGTTATGGCCGGGGGCCGATCCTCGCCTTTTTTATCCCCGTGCGAAAGACGAACAGCTTCTGAAGCAATTTCGGATTCCGATTAATAGCACGATTCTTTGTTACACCGGCAACGTGCACGCCGCTAACGCGCACGAAGTTCGCAGCCTTTACCTCGCCGTGGCAATGCTTAACCGGGAGGGAATGGCAACGACCCTTGTTCGTGCTGGCCGGGATTACTATCCATTCCTAGGGCCGGAAGAACAATGGGCCAAGAAACATTCGGTGGAACTTGGCTATGTGAAGCATTTGGACATCGGTCGCGTTCTCAGCTTGGCAGATATTCTCGTTCAACCAGGGACAGATAATCTTTTCAACGAATACCGGCTGCCATCGAAGCTCCCGGAATTTTTCGCTATGGGCCGTCCCGTAGTTCTGCCTCAAACGAACGTGGGGAGGTTTGTGAAGCATGGGGAGGACGCGTGGGTATTACCCAAAGTGGATGCGCTCCGCATCACGGAAGCGGTCAGACTTCTTCGCACCAACGGAGACTTGGCAGAGAAATTGAGC
>JBDTXE010000061.1:0-9296 GCA_040006335.1 Verrucomicrobiota bacterium
GCCTACACTTCCGGACGGAAATTGCGGTTATATTCTGCGGGGCAAACTTTTTTGCAGGCCATCGCGGTCACGTTCGGCGGCGGCCGCCGGCGTCTGGACCTCTGGTATGGCGGCGCCCGCGAGGCGCGGTCGGCGCGAGTCACTTCGTCCGCGGAAAAATAGAAGGTGTTTCTTTCGTTCAGGAGAGAAAAAGATCGCCAAGGGCGCGCGGCCCCATTTAGTTTCCCGCTCAATCAAACTAAAATATGATTAACATCATCTGGCACATCATCATCGGTTTCATCGTCGGTTTGATCGCGCGGGCGGTCATGCCGGGTGCGCAACACATGGGCATTATCCTGACCACAGTGCTCGGCATTGTCGGCGGCGTCGTCGGCGGGCTCATCGGGCGCATGATTTCACGTCCCGAACCCGGAGCGCCTTTTCATCCCGCGGGATTGATCATGTCCGTCGTGGGTGCGTTTCTGGTCCTGCTTCTCTACATCATGGTTCTCGCGCCGCATGGAGCATAGGCTCGCTTGCGGAGCTGCCATCTTCATCTAGAATAGCCGCTCGTTTATGGCAGAGAACACGGGGACGGCGGAACTCAATGAGTTCCAATTGCACGAAAAAGATACCGGGAGCGCGGATGTCCAAGTGGCGCTGCTCACCCGTCGGATCGCGCAACTAACCGACCATTTGAAAACCAACGCGAAGGATCACTCCTCGCGGCGCGGCCTTCTAAAGATGGTCGCGCAACGCCGTAGTCTGCTCGATTACCTGAGCCGCTCGAATAACGAGCGTTACAGGAAGGTGATCGAGAAGCTGAACCTGCGGAAGTAACCGCAGGCCGGCGCGGTTCCCGCGTCAAGCAGTACAACTAAATCGCGAGCCAGGCCGAGAAGGCACCTTGGGTTTTAGGTTTCAGCGTCGAAAGCAGGTGGCGCTCGCTGCGGTGAGCGAGGTCCACCGCTGCTTTCGGCTTTGAAACCTACAATCAGGGTGACCGGCCTGGAATCTCGCACATCCAGGAAAATTCCAAATGCAAAATAAGGTCACGGCGCAAGTAGGCGCCCTCCCCATCACTATCGAAACCGGCAAGATCGCCAAGCTCGCCGACGGCTCCGTTGTCGTCTCCTGCGGCGAATCCATCGTCATGACCAGCGCGGTTTCCGCTACCGCCATTAAAGAAGGGCAGGATTGGTTCCCGCTCACGGTCGATTACCGCGAGAAAGCCGCCGCGGTCGGCAAATTCCCCGGCGGTTACTTCAAACGCGAAGGTCGTCCGAGCGAAAAAGAAACGTTGACGTCGCGGATGACGGATCGCCCGCTGCGGCCGCTTTTCCCGCAGGGTTATTTCTACGACACACAGATCATTTCCATTCTGCTTAGCGCGGACGGGGAGAACGATCCTGATATTCTTGCGATCAACGGTGCTTCGGCTGCGCTTTGCGTCTCCGATATCCCATTTAAAGGCCCAATCGGCGCCGTGCGTGTGGGCCGCGTCAACGGCGAGTTTATCGCTAATCCCACTCACGCAGATCGTGAGCAGAGCGATCTCGACCTGATTTACGTCGGCACCGAAAACGACGTCATCATGATCGAGGGTGCGGCGAAAGAGGTGCCCGAAGAGGAGTTTCTCAAGGCCTTGGAGTTCGGTCACCAGCATGCGCGCGAGATGATCCGGGCGCAGAAGGAGTTGGCGGCTGCTGTGGGCAAGCCAAAACGCGACATGCCTTTGCTCAGCGTGCAACCCGAGCTGCTCGAGATCGCCTACAAAGTCGCGGGCGAACGGATCGAGGGCGCCCTTTACACCAGCGGCAAAGTCGGCCGCGGCAAAGCGGTGGAAGCGTTGCGCGAAGAAGTGAAAGCCGCCGTCCTGGAGAAGCATCCCGAAGCGGACAAGTTCTCCATCACGCAGGCGTTCGATTACGTGCAGAAGAAAGCGTTCCGCATCAGCGTGCTCGACAAACAGAAGCGCATGGATGGGCGCGGCTATCAGGATCTGCGTCAGATCTCGTGCGAAGTCGGTGTCCTCCCGCGCGCGCATGGCTCTGCCATTTTCCAGCGGGGCGAAACCCAGGCGCTCGCCTTGGCAACCCTGGCACCGATCGAAGAAGCGCAGATGATTGATGCCTACGGCGGCGGCGGCCGTTCGAAGCGGTTCCTGTTGCACTACAATTTCCCGCCGTTCAGTGTCGGCGAGACCGGGCGCTTCGGCGGAGCTTCGCGGCGCGAGATTGGCCACGGCGCGCTCGCCGAACGTTCTCTCGAGCCGGTCGTGCCCGGCGAAAGTGATTTTCGCTACGCCATCCGCATCTCCAGTGAAGTGATGGAATCGAACGGGTCCACCTCCATGGCGAGTGTTTGCGGTGGTATGCTTGCCCTCATGGACGCCGGGGTTCCGGTGAAAGACGTGGTCGCGGGTATTTCCGTTGGCCTCGTGACCGAGTTCGAGAATAACGAACTGAAGCGCTACGAGCTTCTCACCGACATCATCGGTTCCGAAGATCACTTCGGCGACATGGATTACAAACTGTGCGGCACCGCGAAGGGCATCACCGGATTTCAACTCGATCTAAAACTCCCGGGCGTAAGCCACAAGATCATGGCCGAGGCAACTGCGCGCGCGAAGGAAGCCCGCACGAAAATCCTCGAGATGATGCGTTCGGCCCTCGACCAACCTCGCGCCGAGCTCTCCAAGTACGCGCCGCGGATTGAAACCGTCAAAATCAATCCCGAGAAGATCGGTGCGCTCATCGGACCGGGCGGTAAAACGATCAAGGGCATCGTCGCTGAGACGGGAGCTGAGATTAACATCGAGGATGATGGCTCCGTGCACATTTACGCCACCAATGGCGAATCGATGGCGCGCGCGAAGGAAATCATTGGCGGAATGACGCGCGAGATCGAGGTCGGCCAGACCTATCAGGGTCGCGTAGTCAGCACGAAAGAGTTTGGCGCTTTTGTCGAAGTGTTCCCCGGCAAAGATGGCCTCGTCCATATTTCAGAGCTGGCCGATTTCCGGGTGAAAAAGACAGAGGACGTCGCGAAAATCGGCGACATCGTTTGGGTGAAATGCATCGGGATCGACGACAAGGGTCGCGTCAAACTCTCCCGTCGAGCCGCGCTCAAGGAACGCGCGCAGGCCGAGGGAGCGGGTGGTGACGCGGAACCGGCGGAGCTGGTCCACGACGGCGCGCTCTAACTTGGATAGAACGCGCTGGGTTGGCGCGAAGGAGGAAGAAGGCACCGCAACCGGAGAGAGAAGCCGGGGTGCGCGCTCGCGTCAGCGTTCCTGGTCCTTTGGCTGCGCTCCCGCATGGAATTCCGCTTTTCCAAGAGAGCTGTCCCGCGCTAGGAATTGGTCGCGTCATCAATGAAGTCGGGCTTCCTCGAGAAACTGATCGGTCGGCTGGGCCGGATCGCGCCGGAAGATGTTCAGAATTATCTCCTGCGGCTGGCGCAGGAAAAAGGGTTTCTCGAGACGGTCTTTAATGCCATCCAGGAAGGGGTCATTGTCACAGATTCCGGCGGGCGTATTACCTACCTGAACCACGCCGCGTGCGAACTTTTCGCTCTCGATGGCGAAGACTCGATCGGGAAGCCGTTAGCAGAGCGAGTGCGCGGGCTGGATTGGAATTCGCTCACCCAAAGCGGCGGACCGGTCACGCGCGATCTTGAAATCTTTTACCCGAAAAATCGGTTCATCAATTTTTACATCGTCCCGCTCATGATCGAACGGCGTGATGCCGGCCTTGGCACGAGTCGGAGCCAGGCCGAACCACGTGACGACGACGCGAGCGAGCAGGTCGGTTATGCCATCATCATGCGTGACATTACCGAGAGCCGTCGCACCGCGGAGAAGACCATCGAGAGCGAACGACTTAATGCGCTCACTTTACTGGCAGCAGGCGTCGCGCACGAGATCGGCAACCCGCTCAACTCTCTCAACATCCATTTGCAGTTGATGGAGCGGCAGGCACGCAAACTCGAAGGCAAAGTTCGCCGTAATTTGCAGGAATCGATCGACATTGCGCGGGGCGAAATCAGCCGGCTGGACTCGATCGTGACGCAATTCCTCCGGGCCATCCGTCCCTCCAAGCCTCAACTGCAACCCGAGAGTCTGAATACGATTGTAGAGGAGGCGGTAAGATTCTTTAAGCCGGAAATTGAAGCTCGCGACATCGTCGTCGAAACCGAGTTGCGGCCTGATCTGCCCCGGCTGCAGCTGGATCGCGACCAGATGAAGCAAGTCTTTTATAACATCATTAAAAATAGTTTCGAAGCGATGAAGCGTCGCGGTATTCTGTTTATCCGCAGCGATCGCGACGATACCCACGCCCGCGTCAGCTTCACCGATAATGGGGGCGGCATGTCGGCCGACTCTCTCAGCCACGTCTTCGAGCCGTATTACACGACCAAACGCAGCGGTTCCGGTCTTGGGCTATTAATCGTTAGAAGAATTGTGCGCGAGCATGGCGGAGAACTGGCGATCGAAAGCACGGAAGGGAAAGGACTGACCCTGACTATTCGACTGCCTTTGGCCGACCAGCGCGTCCGGATGCTGGGCGCCGGGGAGAGCAGTGAGAATGAGCCCTGATTGAACTGGTCAGACGGCGATGGGGGCTCGAATGGCGGGATGCGGGTTGTAATCGATTAAGGCGAAGTCTTCGAAACGGAACTCTTCGATCCGTTTGATCGCGGGATTGAGTTGCATGCTGGGGAGCGGACGGAAGTCGCGGGCGAGTTGTGCTTCCGCCTGCTCTAGATGATTCAGATATAGGTGGAGATCGCCAAACGTATGCACAAAATCTCCCGGTTTTAGCTCGCACACCTGTGCGACCATCATCGTCAGGAGTGCGTAGCTGGCGATATTGAATGGGACGCCGAGGAAAAGATCAGCGCTGCGTTGATAAAGCTGACAGCTCAGTTCGCCGGCCTCCGCGTGAAATTGAAACAGGACGTGGCATGGCGGCAGCGCCATCTTTTCCACCTCCGCAGGATTCCAGGCACTAACGACCAGTCGCCGCGACTGAGGATTCTTCCGGAGCTCTCCAATCACTCGCTCGATCTGATCGATGGCGGAATTATCCGGTCCGCGCCAGTCGCGCCACTGCGCTCCGTAGACGCGGCCAAGATCTCCCTCGGCGTCGGCCCATTCATTCCAAATTGTCACCCCGTGATCGTTCAGGTAGCGAATATTGGTATCGCCCCGCAAGAACCAGAGTAATTCATAAATAATCGACTTGAGATGAAGTTTCTTCGTCGTGAGCAGCGGAAACCGATCCCGCAAATCGAAGCGGGCCTGGGCGCCAAAGACGGAGAGCGTCCCGACTCCCGTGCGGTCGTTCCGCCGTCGCCCCTGCGCAAGGACGAGGCTGAGGAGATCGTGGTATGCGCGCACGTCTGGACGTTATGAACGTCCGGCGTCCGCGCGAAGAAAAAAGGGACGCTACCGCGGCGTCGCGGCAAACTCCGCTTCCAATTCCGCCTTCCGCTCGTTCAGCGTCTGCAACCGCAGCTTCCAGCGGTGGAGCTGGATACTAAGTTGGTTGATGTAACCAGTCACCTCAGTTCGCTGCGATTCATTCTCCTTCAGCTTCCTCTCGCAATCGGCCGACGGTCCGCACAGCGGGGTTTCTTGGGTGGCGAGAGGAGCGGGAACGACGGTGGGCTTGGAGCAGCGCTGACATGATAGTGTCATCCCCGCGGCGGCTTCGTCGACCACCAGCGGACTGGCACAGTGCTGGCAGTTAAAGAGAATATCACGGGCCTCCGTAGGCACACCGGGGGCGCGAGCAGCATCCATTCGCCTACCGATTAGCACGGGGCATACCAGAGTTTGATGACGAAAAATCGAGTCCCTTTGTCCCTTCAGACAGCCATTACAAGGTCATAATGTCACAGTTTCCGTTGGCAGTGAGTCGGGTTAAAATTAGCTAAGTATCTAATGGTAAGTATTTTAGATAAAAGTTAATAGGCGTGGAATGATCACTGCTGAACACATTGCCGAAGGACTGTACAAATAACATGGCAAAAGTTTTAGGTATCGATTTAGGCACCACCAACTCCTGTATGTCTGTGATGGAGGGTGGCGACCCCGCAGTATTGGAAAACAGCGAAGGCGCCCGGACCACCCCGTCGGTCGTGGCTTTCACCAAGAACGGCGAACGGCTAGTCGGGCAGGCGGCGAAGCGGCAGGCGATTACTAACCCTGCCAACACTATTTTTTCTATAAAGCGTTTCATGGGGCGCAAATATGATGAAATTCGGGAGGAGGAGCATCGCGTGCCTTATAAAATCGTGAAGGCAGCCAATGGCGACGCGCATGTGCAGGTCGACGTCAACGGCGAGCGCAAGACCTTTAGTCCGCCGGAGATTTCAGCGATGATCCTGGGCAAATTGCGTAGCGACGCAGAGGCGAAGCTGGGTGAGAAGATCACACAGGCGGTCATTACGGTGCCGGCCTATTTCAACGATTCCCAGCGGAACGCGACCAAAGATGCGGGCAAGATCGCCGGGCTCGATGTCCTGCGCATCATTAACGAGCCGACGGCCGCGTCTCTCGCTTATGGCCTCGACAAAAAGAAAGACGAGAAGATTGCCGTCTACGACCTCGGAGGTGGCACCTTTGATATTTCGGTGCTCGAAATCGGGGAAGGCGTGTTCGAGGTGAAAGCGACGAACGGCGACACCCATCTTGGCGGCGACGACTGGGACAACACGGTGATGGATTGGATCGTGGCGGAATTTAAAAAGGAGTCCGGCATTGATTTATCCAAGCAGCCGGATGCGATCCAGCGGATCAAGGAAGAAGCCGAGAAGGCGAAGATCGCTCTCAGTAGCTCGCAGGAATACGAGATTAATCTTCCGTTTATTACGGCGGACGCCAGTGGTCCCAAACATATCCAGAAGAAGCTAACGAGATCTAAACTAGAGCAGCTGACTGATCCCCTTTTCGTGCGCACGATCAAGCCGGTGAAAGATTGTTTGGCGGACGCGAAACTCTCGGAGCGCGATGTCAACGAGCTCGTGCTGGTGGGCGGAATGACCCGCATGCCCAAGGTGATTGAAACCGCGCGCGGCCTCATTGGGAAGGAGCCGCACAAGGGGGTCAACCCGGACGAAGTGGTCGCGGTCGGCGCCGCTATTCAAGGTGGAGTGCTGAAGGGTGACGTCAAAGACGTTCTTCTCCTGGACGTGACTCCGCTCACTCTTGCGATTGAGACGGCGGGCGGTGTGGCCACGCCGATGATTCCGCGTAACACGACGATTCCAACGCGCAAATCACAGATTTTCTCGACCTACAGCGACAGCCAGCCGGGAGTCGAAATCAAAGTCCTGCAGGGGGAGCGGCCGCTCAGCCGTGATAACAAAAATCTCGGGACCTTCCATCTCGATGGCATCCCGCCCGCCCCGCGCGGCACCCCCCAGATCGAAGTGACCTTCGATATTGATGCCAACGGTATCCTGCACGTTTCGGCCAAAGACCTCGGCACCGGGAAGGAGCAGAAGATCTCGATCACTGGAAGCTCCGGCCTGAGCAAAGAGGAAGTGGAGAAGATGCAGCGTGATGCGGAAGCTCACGCCGAAGAGGACAAGAAGGCGAAGGAAGCGATCGAGATCAAAAACAACGCCGATACGCTGGCCTATCAGTGCGAGAAACAGTTAAAAGATCTGGGCGATAAGGTTTCCGGAGACAAGAAGCAGCAGGTGGAAGACGCGATCAAGGCGGTGCGCGAAGCGATCGAGCGCAACGACACCGACGCGATGAAGCGGACCTACGACGAGCTGCAGAATAAGTTCCAGGAGATCAGCGCCGACCTTTACAAACAGGCCTCCTCACAGGCCAGTGCCGGCGGCGCGAATCCGGCCGGCGACGCCTTCAGTGGCGCGGGCGGTCGTCCCCAGGCCGAGCCCCAGGAGGGCGGACCCCGGAAAGATCAGGGCGACGTCGTCGACGCTGAATTTGAGGTCGTGGACGAAGGGAAAAAATAGCTGATTCAAACAATTTGCCGGCGTCCGTCCAGGCGCTGCCTAACGAGAACCGGCATTAACCAAAAAAGACAAGAAGGAGTAACTAAGATAATGGCAATCAACGTAAGGCCCCTCGGTGATCGAGTGCTGGTGCAACCGATCGAGGAGCAGGAAGTAAAAAAAGGTGGCATCATCATTCCCGATACCGCCAAGGAGAAGCCGCAGGAAGGCAAAGTAGTCGCCCTCGGCACCGGTAAAGTCGACGATAACGGAAAGAAGGTCGATTTCACGGTGAAGAGCGGGGATAAAGTGCTCATCTCCAAATATGGCGGAACTGAAATAAAAGTGGACGGTGAATCCTACTTGATCATGCGCGAGGACGACATCCTCGGCATTATTGGTTAAGTCAACTAACTCTCAACTAACGATTAACAACTGAATTATGGCAGCTAAACAACTACAATTCGATGAGAATGCGCGACACGCGCTTCTCCGCGGGATCGAGAAGCTCTCGCGCGCGGTGAAAGCGACCCTCGGGCCAAGCGGCCGCAACGTCATTCTCGACAAGAAATTCGGCAGCCCCACCATTACCAAGGATGGCGTCACGGTGGCGAAGGAAATCGAGCTCGAAGACCCATATGAGAACATGGGCGCGCAACTCCTCCGCGAAGTCGCTTCCAAGACTTCGGATATCGCCGGTGACGGCACGACGACGGCAACGGTGCTGGCCGAGTCCATTTACAAGGAAGGTCTGCGCAACGTAACCGCGGGCGCGAATCCTACTTCGCTTCAGCGCGGAATTAATAAGGCGGTCGAAGCGATCGTCAACGAGTTAAAAAATATCTCGAAGAAAGTCAGCGACCGAACCGAGATCGCGCAGGTGGCAACAGTCTCAGCCAACTGGGACAAGACCATCGGCGAGATTATCGCCGACGCTATGGACAAGGTCGGCAAGGACGGGACCATTACGGTAGAAGAAGCCAAGTCGATTGAGACCAGCCTCGACGTCGTCGAAGGCATGCAGTTCGATAAAGGTTACCTCTCTCCTTACTTTGTGACCAACGCGGAAGCGATGGAAGCAGTGCTGGAGAATCCTTACATCCTGATTCACGAGAAAAAGATCTCGAGCTTGAAGGACATGCTCCCGCTGCTGGAGAAAGTTGCGAAGGCTGGTCGTCCGCTTCTTATCATTGCAGAGGACGTGGAAGGCGAAGCGCTCGCGACTTTGGTCGTGAATAAACTTCGCGGCACCCTGCAGGTGGCGGCAGTGAAAGCCCCGGGCTTTGGCGATCGTCGCAAGGCGATGCTGGAAGACCTCGCGGTCCTCACCGGCGGCC
>JBDTXE010000062.1:0-9177 GCA_040006335.1 Verrucomicrobiota bacterium
ATTTGTTGCGACCCCGCGGAGATAAAATCGAGCGCGACGAGCATTTGTGGGAGCGCCGTGGGAAAATGTCCCAGTTGCGCCGAAAAAGCCGAGACTGTTTCGCGTGCCCGCTGCGACAGCGCGGGATCATTCCGTAAGGCAGAGAGTCGGGCCAGGTTCAGAGCCGCGATTGAGCTCGCCGCCGGCTCCGCACTGTCGTTGTCTTCTTTCATACGCAGAAGGACGCTCGCGTCCTTCCCGGTGGTGGTGAAGTAGCCGCCGCGCTTGCGATCGAGGAAAAGTTCGTCCTGTTTGGCCTGCAAGGCACCGGCCCATTTCAACCAGGCCACGTCGAAAGATGCCTCGTAGAGATCGAGCAGCCCCTGAATCACAAATGCGTAATCGTCGGCAAATCCGTCGACGCCTCGACCGTCGCGGAAATTGCGCGCGAGCGACGTCCCGTCCCATAACTCACGGCGCAGAAACTCAGCCGCCTGAACTGCCGTCTGCAGATAAGAAGAATCATCCAGAATGCGAGCGGCGCGGGCAAAGCCGGAGATCATCAAGCCATTCCAGGCCGCGATGACCTTGTCGTCCAAATGCGGTCGCGGACGTTCGGCGCGCCGCGCCAGAAGCTTCGCCCGAGCGTCAGCCAGCATTCGCTTGCTTTCCTCTTCGCTGCGACCAGGGCGCGCCGCGGTTTTGGAGGTGCGTGGCCGCTGGATGAGAATATTCTTGTCGGTGAATTCGCCGTGCGGGTCCGCCCCCGCCGGGGCATTGCCATCATCCTCCACGCCATAATGAGCGCAGAATCCGTCTGCCTCCTGACCCAACACTTCGACGATCTCCGCTTTCGTCCAGACATAGAATGCGCCCTCCGCCTGCTCTGATTTCCCATGCTGGAGCGGACTATCAGCGTCTTCCGCGGAGTAGAAACCACCTTCGGGCGCGGTCAGATCGCGCCGGACGTAGGCAAGAATATTGCGCGCGACATCGGCGAAATATTCATCGTGAGTGAGCTGGAAGGCGTCGAGATAGGCCGTGACCAGTTGCGCCTGATCGTAGAGCATTTTTTCGAAATGTGGCACGTGCCAGAAACCGTCCACCGAGTAGCGGTGAAATCCGCCGCCGAGATGATCGTGGATTCCACCGGCGGCCATTTTGCGCAGGGTATGGCAGACCATATCGAGCGCCCCGAATGAAGGCTCTGCCTCGCTTACTCGCCCTTTCTTTCCTGTAGTCTGTGACTCGTTAGGCGTCGCCACCGCGCGAGCGTGGAATCGGGTAAGGAAATTCAGCGTCGCGGGCCGAGGAAACTTTGGCGCGCTCCCGAAGCCGCCTTCGCGTCGGTCGAAAGTGCGGGCCAGATGCTCATAGGCCGTTGCGCTGAGCGCCGCGAAGTCAGGTTCACCGGCAGGAGCAGAGACAGTCGTCGCCTCTCGCAGCGCCCCGATAATTTTTTCTCCCTGTTCCGTGATCCGTTGCCGGTTTTGCCGCCAGGAATCAGCAATCCGCAGCAGAACTTTTTTGAATCCGGGATGTCCGTAGCGGTCCTCCGGTGGGAAATAGGTCCCAGCCACGAACGGGAGGAGATCGGGAGTCAACCAGACGCTCATCGGCCAACCACCTCCGCCAGTGGTGGCCTGGACGAAAGTCATGTAGACACGGTCCACGTCCGGGCGTTCTTCACGATCCACCTTAATATTGACGAACGCTTCGTTCATGATGTCCGCCGTGGCCTCGTCTTCGAAAGACTCGTGCGCCATGACGTGGCACCAGTGGCAGGTGGAATAACCGATCGAAAGAAAGATCGGTTTGTTCTCACGGCGGGCGCGGTCAAAAGCCTCGTCGCCCCAGGCAAACCAGTCGACCGGATTACGGGCGTGCTGGAGCAGATAAGGCGATTTTTCGCCGGCAAGACGATTAGCTGGGGGCATTGACCAAGGCTACTGCGGGAATGGCAAAGAGGAAGGGTGTTACCCTCTCTCCCCTTTGCGTTGCAGGTGCAAGGACACCAGAGGTGCTGTTTCCGGAGAGAATGGATTCTTCTCGTAATCTGCCGCGATAATATCGTCTCGCGTCGCGACCAGCAGCTCACGAAATTTCCGAGTGTCGAGTGAGCGGAAGACATCGGGGACGTGTTCCAAATTCTTCAAAGCGAGGGTGAAGAGGCGCGTCGCGGGACGAATACGTCGCCCATGCTTGGCGTGAGTGGGGTGCTCGAAGTTTTTCTGCAGGTGAACGAAAGCTCCCGCCGCCTGAATCAGTCCCTGGTAAAAGCGCGCGAGCGCCTTGTCTTTTTCCGCCAGCCAGAGCTGCTCGAGAACGTCGTGCGCCTCATAGTAACGCTGCGCGTTCCAGAGCCGGAAGAAGGCGCGGTAATAATCCTGCCCCTCCCTTGGGGAAGCGGCTGGGTCCAGTTCGCGGACAAAATCGGAAATCCGCTCGCGTTTATTCATCGGCCCCTTAACTTTCGGTGAAGTAACGCAATGAGCAACGCAGCAAGGTTGAGATCGACGACTGGCCAGCGATGACGCCGGCCCTGCTCGCGACCCTTCTCGGATTCATCGCAATTCTCCTCGTCTGCTCGGCGCTTTTCTCGGGCCTGGAGACCGCGCTCTTTGCTCTGCGCGAGCCGCAGCTCCGCCGCCTCGCCCAGAACCATCCGTCGCTCGCGGAATTCGTCCGCAATTTCCGCGAGAACCCGCGCCGGCTCCTTGCCCTCATCCTTCTTAGTTCAACTTTCGTTAATGTTTTCCTCGTCGTGCTCTGCCTCGCCGTTCTCTGGGAATGGCCGCATTCCGCCACCTGGCCACAATGGTTCATTGGCATCGCCCTCTTCGCCGTCATCGTGCTCTTCTGTGATTTGATTCCAAAGCTCATCGCTCTCTCCGCTCCCTACCGCCTTTCCACTCTCGGGGTTTTTACCTTGCGGGCGCTCCTGCCGTTTCTCACCACTGTGGGCAGCGCGATGGAGCGCGTCAGTCACACGATCATCAATCTGGTCACACCTCGCCACTTGCGCACCCGCGCGCATCTTTCCGATGAGGAACTGGAGACGCTGATCGAGATCGGCGAGGAGGAAGGGACCCTGCACGCGAGCGAAGGCGAGATCATCCAGGAAGTGTTCAAGCTCGGCGATAAAACCGCGAAAGATGTTCTGACCCCGCGCGTCGATATGTTCGCGCTCCCGGACGACCTCCCGAACGACGACGCCATTGCCCTGCTCAAGGCGCGACGGCATCGTCGCGTGCCGGTCTACACTGATTCCCCCGATAACATCGTCGGCATTATCGACGCCAAGCTGTTTTTGCTTCATCCGGAGCTGCCTTACACCGAGACGATGGTGCCGCCCTCTTTTGTGCCTGAAACGATGCGCGCGCTCGATTTGCTGCGCAGCTTCCTCGCGCGGCGGCAGGGCATGGCCATCGTGGTCGATGAGTTTGGTGGCACCGAAGGAATGGTCACGCTCTCCGACATCGTGGAAGACGTGCTGAGCGACGCCGCGCCGCTGGGAGACGCGGACCTTTACATCGAACCGCTCAGCGAAAAACTTTATCTCGTGAATGGCAACGCGCGGCTCGACGATTTGAGCGAACGGCTCGGCTTCGAGATCGAGGCGGAAGGCATCGATACCATCGGTGGTTACGTTTTCACTCAGGCCGGTCAGCTCCCGGCGGTCGGGGCTGAACTAACGACTCCTGAACTTCGAATCACCGTGCGGCGGGTGCAGCGGCGACGGATCGAGGAGCTCCTGCTCGAAATCATCGAGCGCCCGCACCGTAATGGCGAGGTCGCACTGTGATCTGGCTCGTCGTCGTTGCCTGCTGGGCGCTTTCGTTCCTCTTCGCCGGCATCGAAGCCGGTCTGCTCGCACTCGATCCGGTGCGGGTGCGGCACCGCGCCAAAAACGGCGAGCGCGCTGCGGTTCGCCTCGAGCGGTTGCTGCAACATCCGGAGCGCCTCCTCGTCACCGTTCTGCTCGCCACCAACGCCGCCGATCTTGCCGCGCTCCTGATCGTGACGCGGGAGTTTGTATATCTTTTCGGGCCGATGGGCTACCTCTGGACCATCCTGCTCTCGCTCCCGGTTTATCTCTTCCTTCTCAACGTCCTGCCGAAATCACTTTTCCGGCGATTCCCTTTCCGCGCCTTGGCCCACCTCGCGGGTTTGATCGAGACGACAACGAAGATCTTCTGGCCCTTACTCGCCGTCGGCGAAAGTGTTGTCCGTCGCTTTTTCGCTACCGGCGCCGAGGCGCCTCGCCTGTTCGCCGCCCGCGAAGATTTGAAATTGATCACCATGCAAAGTGAACGGGGTGGAGCTCTCAGCGCGACCGAACGCGCCATGATTCACAACGTGGTGGATTTCACCGCGGTGCGCGTGCGCGACGTGATGATACCGCTGGCGAAGACAGTGACGATCACTCCACAGCTTTCGCCCGCCGAGGTTCTAAAGTTGAGCGACAGACATGGCATCGATCGCCTCCCCGTCGTCAGCGACGAGCGCAGGGCGATTGGTCTGGTCAACGTCTTCGACCTCCTCTTCGACCCCCAGCCGTCATCCAACCTGAGCGCTTACACCCGGCGGATCATCAACGCTTCGGCCAGCGAATCGGCCTACCGTGTCGTCCGCCGGCTCCGCGCCGCGCGCATCGGTCTGGCTGCGGTCACGGACAAGCGTCAGGAATTGATCGGCATTGTCGTTCTCGAAGATCTGGTGCGACAGTTGGTCCGCGCCTGACCCGGCTGCGACGAAAAATACTTACAGAGCAGTGGTAATACTCTGCACGAGCGTCTGCGGCATGAGCCCGAAGAACAGCACGAGAAGGGCGAGAAGACCGACCACGCATTGGTTGAGAAATTCCGGGTGAAAGGCGGTAGCCGTCTCCGCAGTCTCATCCACAAAAATCGCCTTCAAGACGACCAGGTAGTAGTAGAGCGAAAGCAGACTGCCGAAGAGCGCCAGCACCACCAGCCAGGTGAGACCGTTATTCGTCCCGGCGTGGAAGGCCGCCCGGAACAGGTAAAACTTGCCAAAAAATCCTGCGAGTGGTGGCAGGCCGGCGAGCGAGAGAAGGAAGATTGCCATCGCCGCCGCCAGCATGGGCGAACGTGCGCGTAAACCTCGAAAGTCGCGCACGTCGTCCGCGCCCGTTTCATGGCGGACAACGCCGCAGACCCCAAAAGCGCCGATGAGAGTGAGCGCGTAGATGACAGTGTAAAACAGCGTGGCAGTGAATCCTTCACGGCCGCCCGCGACCAGACCTAACAAAGTATAGCCCGCATGCGCCACGGCGGAGTAGGCGAGCAGGCGGCGCACATTCGTCTGGGCGAGCGCGACCAGATTACCCAGGAGGATGGAGAAGGCGGCCAGCACCGCCACCAGTGGCGCCCAACCGGCCACCATGGCGTGCCAGGCCGCGCTGCCCGCCAATGGAGCAAATCCGACCAGAAGCACCTTCCCCAGGACGACGAACGACGCCAATTTCGAACCGGAAGCGATAAAGGCTGCGCTCGGAATGGGGGCAGCCTCGTAGGCGTCCGGTGCCCAAAGATGAAATGGCGCGGCCGCGATCTTAAAGGCGAACCCGACCAGCGTCATGACGATTCCGGCCAACACGATCGGTTCCACCGCTCCAGCATTCAGCCCGGCAGAAATTCCCGTCAGCATAGTGCTCCCCGTCACTCCATAGATAAGGCTAAGCCCGAAAAGCGTGAACGCGCTGGCTGTGCTACCAAAGAGAAAGTATTTGAGGCCCGCTTCGGCCGCCCGGGGTTCGCTCTTCTCCCACCCGGTCAGGACGTAGAGGGATAGACCCAGCAATTCGAGTCCAATAAAAATCATGAGGAACTCTTCGCTTCCGACCAGCAGGAGGAGGCCGACCGTAGCGAACAAAAGAACCGCCAGGTATTCCGCGCGGTGGGGCAGCGACCGTTCGCTTTCCGTTAGAAGCACGGCCAGGAAGGCGAGCGCGAGACAGATGGCCTGGAAGAGCGTATTCAGCGGCGAAATCACCAGCATGCCGCCGGACAGATTCGCGTGCGCCGGGAGGAAGAAGAGCGATACGGCGGCCGCGACCAGTCCCACGGCGGCGACCGTGCAGAAAAGAGGCGAGGTCGGCCGCAACGACGTCAACCCAACGCCGAGAAGAATGAGGGCAGTCAGAACGAGGATCGCCTCCGGTGCGGCCAGCTGGAGGAGATGGAGGTAACTCATCTCCAAAGAAACGCTTCGGGAGAGCGCTCTATCGATGCTTTCCTGCAATCGATCTTGGCCCGGTCACTCACGCGCGCAGATATAAAGTTCATGCTCGGCGTTGGCCAGCAGGGAAATTTTCTTTTCGTCATCCGGTGAGCATCCGCCTGCGTCGACCCAGGACTACAGCAGGTTCGCGATAAATTCGCGCCCGTTGAACTCGGCGAAGTCCTCCAGCTTTTCCCCGGTGCCAACGAAACGCGTAGGCAATCCCAGTTCGTGTTGGATCGCAATGACCACCCCACCCTTTCCGCTTCCGTCGAGTTTGGTCACAATCAGACCGGTCAACCCCACGGCTTCGTGAAACTGACGCGCTTGCGTGAGCGCGTTGCCGCCGGTGGTCGCGTCCACCACTAGAAGTATCTCGTGCGGGGCCTGCTCATCGTGCTTGGCCAGGCTGCGCTTAATCTTCTGCAGCTCCGCCATGAGATTCGATTTCGTGTGCAGGCGCCCGGCGGTGTCGCAGAGCAGGAATTCGATGTCGCGGCGCTCGGCCGCCTCATAGGCTTCATAACAGAGGGCTGCCGGGTCGGCGTTGTACTGCCCGCGAATCATTTCCACGCCGACCCGTTCCGACCAGATGCCGAGCTGCTCGATGGCCGCCGCGCGAAAAGTGTCCGCCGCCGCGAGCAACACGCTATGGCGTTTCCGTTTCCAGAAATGCGCCAGCTTCGCCGTGGAAGTGGTTTTGCCGGTGCCGTTGACGCCGACGATGAGAATGGCTTTCGGCTTGGCTGGCAACGGGCGAATCGGCGCGGGATTAAGCGGCAACACCCGGGCAATCTCGTCGCGCGCGACCTCCGCGATGTCGGCTGAGGTGATGCGCGCGCGTGTGTCGCGCTCCCGCAGCGCCTCCATCATGCGCAAAGTCATGGGCACGCCGATGTCGGAACGAATGAGCGATTCCTCCAGCTCGTCCCAATCCACCGGTTTCCCGGCGAATCGCTCGATAATGTTTCGGAAAAACTTCATTCAGAGACGACGTGGCGGCGGGCAGCGCGCTAAAGACTGATGGACGAACTCCGTCGCGCAAAGCTGACCGTAACGCAATTTTTCCCGCGGTCATCCTCCGCCGTTGACGTTTGGCTGCCCACTGCCACTTGTCCCGCACTCGTCTACGTCATGCACAGAGCAAGCGGGAGCATCGAGAGAACAGAAACGAGCAGTGCCGTTCGTGCGTGAGGCCGGCGCCGTCTTCCCTGCCCGCTGGGAGTACACCGCAATCTGAAGTCGCCAGGGGCCGGCTCGCCTTGGCTACTCCGTCACCGGTTTGTTCACCGCCTCACGGGCCGGCCGCGTCAGCTCCTTGCGCACGCGATCGAGGACGCCATTGACGAACCGACCGGATTCGGCGCCGCCGTATTTTTTTGCCAGCTCGATCGCTTCATTAATCGAAACCACTGGCGGAATGTCGTCGCGATGCAGCATCTCATAGATCGCGAGACGCAGGACGTTTCGGTCCACCGCCGAGATACGACGCAAATCGTAATTTTCGGTACAGCGGCGAATACGCTCATCGATCTCCTCCAGATTCGCGTTCATCCCGTCGATCAGCGGCTGGGCGAATTCGCGCACGCGTTGCTTCGTGGGGAGAAATTCCCAGAAATCATCCATCCGCTCCGGTCCGGCGCCCTGCTGCATGTCGCGCCAGAAATGATATTGCAGCGCAACTTGTCGCGCGTCACGTCGTCGACCCATGGCTACCCTCGCTGACGCAGATCGCGCAAGACCCGCGTGACCCCGAGCGCGGCCTCGGCGGCTTCCGTGCCGCGGTTGATTTTCTCGCCCAAACATCGCTCTCGCGCTTGCTCCTCGTCCGCGAGGCTCAAGACGCAATGAATCACCGGGACGGCGGATTCCAGCGCGATCCGCTGGAGCGCGTCAGTCACACAACGCGCCAAGTGCTCAGCATGATCCGTACGTCCTTTCAGGATGACTCCCATCGCCAGAATGGCGGAGGCCGACCCGGCCCGCACCAACTCTCGCACCACTACCGGAATCTCGAACGCGCCCGGTACCCGGACCACTTCTGCATCCCCGCCCGCGTTGCGCAGATGCGTGAGCGCGTGCGCGATCAAGCCGTCGACAAATTCCGCATTAAACTCGCTGGCAACGATGACGAAATGATCTTGGGCGGCGACAGCGGAGGGGCGGCGAACCGGAGCGGCGTCAGACATTTAACGAGCGCGAATCGCCTTGCGGCTAACAAAAATCATAACAAATGGCCCATCTTGACCTTTTTCGTCTCGAGATATTTGGCGTTATGCGGATTGGTTTCTCCCCGAATTGGCACCTGCTCGACCATTTGAATTCCGTAACCCTCCAGGCCCACCACCTTCTTCGGATTATTTGTCAGGAAACGGAATTGCCGGACGCCGAGATCGAAAAGAATTTGCGCGCCGAGACCATAGTCCCGCAGATCCATCGGAAAACCGAGCCGCGCGTTCGCCTCTACCGTGTCCAAGCCTTCTTCCTGAAGTTTGTAAGCGTGAATTTTGTTCGCCAATCCGATGCCACGGCCCTCCTGTCGCATGTAAACCAGAACCCCCTCACCTTCCTCGGAGATCTGGCCCAACGCCGCGTGGAGTTGATTTCCGCAATCGCATCGGCGCGATCCAAAGACGTCGCCGGTTAAGCACTCACTGTGCACGCGCACCAGCGTAGCGCGCTCAGGCGAGATTGTTCCTTTCACCAGGGCAAGATGATGCGCCCCGTCCAGTTTCGAGCGATAAAGGTGCAGCTCGAAGTCTCCGTAATCGGTTGGCATCTGCACGACTTGTTCGCGCTCGATCAATTTTTCACGCACGCGGCGATGACTGATCAGACTTTGGATCGTGCAGATGCGAAGCCGATGCTTTTGCCGGAACTGCATCAGCTCCGGGAGACGCGCCATCGTGCCGTCCTCATGCAAAATCTCGCAGAGCACCCCCGCGGGCTGCA
>JBDTXE010000063.1:0-9174 GCA_040006335.1 Verrucomicrobiota bacterium
ATTTACATCGACGAGATCGATAAGATAGCCGCCGCCTCGAATCTGGCGGGGCGCGATGTCAGCGGTCGGGGGGTGCAGACGACTTTGCTGAAGCTGATGGAAGAGACGGAAGTGCCACTGCGCAGTGCGATGGATCTGCAGGGTCAGATTCAGGCAGCGCTCGAATTCCAGAAGCGCGGAAAATCTAATCGTCAGACGATCAGCACCCAGCACATTCTTTTTGTCGTGAGCGGCGCGTTCGAGCGCCTCAAGAGTTTGGTTTCGCAGCGGATCGCGCGGGCGCAGATTGGTTTCGCCGCCGATCCCATTCGCGTTATGGATAACGACGTTTTCCAGCACGTCACGACGCAAGATTTCATCGAGTTCGGCTTCGAGCCGGAATTTATCGGCCGTCTGCCGGTCCGCGTCGTCTGTGACGAGCTCAAGGCGGAAGATCTTTACGACATCATGAAATATTCCGAGGGGAGTCTGCTCCGGCAATACGAGCGCGCCTTCCAGGCTTATGGCATCGCCATCAGCTTCGAGGATGAAGCGCTGCGCTTGACGGCGGAAGCGGGCGCGCTGGAGAAAACGGGAGCGCGTGGATTACTCACGGTTTGGGAAAAATTGTTTCGCAACTTCAAGTTCTACCTCGCCGGCTCGGGCATTGGTCAATTGCGGGTTACGGGCGAACTGGTGCGTGAGCCTGGGAAAGTGCTCGATCGGCTCATGGCGGAGGGGTACAAGCATGAGGCGGTCGCGCTCGATCAACAGATCGATACTTTTACCGAGGTGTTTGAGCGCCAGCATGATCTCCTCGTTCGTTTTGAACCGGCCGCGCGCGAGCGGATGGTGGAACGCGCTCAAACCGAGAAGATGTCCATGGCGGAGCTGACCGCGCATCTTTTCCGCGACTTCCACTTCGGCCTGAACCTAGTGCGGAAGAACTCCGGCCAGCGGGAGTTTCTACTCACCGCCGAGGCGGTCGACGCGCCCGATAAATTCCTGAGTGATTTAGTTGTGCAATCTTATTATCCTGCACGACCAGAAGTCCCAGTCGGATGAAAGAACCTCGTATTTGCACTGCCATAGCCGCGGCCGTCGCGGTGATTTTCGCCTTTGCTCTCCACGCTTTAGGTCTGTTCTCGTCCATCGAGGGATCGCTGCTTCACTGGCTCGCACCAAACGCAGAGCGAGCGGCGCCGTGGATTCTGCAATTCCTCTGGGTGGGATTGATCGCTTACGGGGTGGCGTGGTTCACCGTGCGCAGTGAACGCCGCGATCGTGCCGGCCTGGTGGTGTTGGGGCTGCTGGTCGAGTTGGTAGCGTTCAGTTGGATTTGCGGTTGGTATCGGATCGGATTGCAACCGCTTCCGGGAATCTTCGCCGCGATTGCCGCGTATCTCAGCGTTTTCGGCGTCAACGCTTTGCCAGAGCAGCGTTTCCGGGCGCCGCGTCTGGAAGAACTTGTTCCTGATGATCTTCCGCGCAACGGCAGCGCTCCGCAGGAACACGCCGTCGCGCACGTTGCAGCTCCGGAACCTCTTCACACACATGGCGCTCGTGAGTTTGAGGCCACGGTGCTGGTCTGTGATCTCGCAAACAAATACGATCTGATCGATACGCTCGAACCATCTGGTGTCGCCCAGGCCTGCGATCGCTTCACGGGGCGCGTGCGGGAGATCCTGTTGCGCGCCGGAGCCCACATTCACTCATCCGACCAAGAGGGCGTGGTCGCGATTTTCGGCTTCAACGACGGCGCTGCCGATCACGCCATCCGCGCCTTGCGTTCCGCTTTTGAGTTGACCCAAGCCCTGTCGGTTGCAGCCGACAATGGAAATGGTTTTACGCCCGGGGATGCCCAGGTTGGTCTCGACTCCGGTACCCTCATCACCGCCCTCCGCCCGGGCAAGAACAGTCACTTTCTTCTCGGAGAATCTCTCGAGCTGGCGCGACGTTTCGCCCTTTCCAATCGCGTTTACGGTTCGCGTATTTTGATCGGGCCGCGCAGCTTTGAGCTGACCAATAACGCCTACGTTTCACGACCGATCGATTTCCTCAGCGGAGTGACAGCGCAGGAACGCCATGAAGTTTACGAGCCGCTCGGGACTGCCGCGGATGCTCCCAAAGATCTCGTTACGCGTCGCGATCATTTCTGGAATGGCGTCGTCCTTTATCGCGAGAAGCGCTGGGGGGAAGCTTATGCGGAATTCCAGAAGGCCCGTTCTGAGGAATCCGGCGAGGACGCGCCGCTGCACATGTATCTCCGCCGGCTCGAACCTCTGGCGGTGGATATGGCCGAGACCGTTTGAAACGGTTGGATTATCCCGTCGCCCTCCGGGATTTGATCGGGCGCTTGAAACAGATGCCGGGAGTGGGTCCGCGTTCGGCGGAGCGGATCGCGCTCTGGATGATCCAGTCGCGCCAGGACCAACCGGAACAAATCGCCAACGCCATCGCCGGCGCGCGAGCGGCGGTTCATCCCTGTCGCTGGTGTGGCTTTTTTGCCACGGAAGATCTGTGTGAGATCTGCCAGGATTCCGCGCGCGCGTCCGATCTTCTCTGCGTCGTGGAACAGCCGACGGACATTCTGCCTTTGGAAAAAACCAGCGCTTTTCGCGGTCGCTACCATTCGTTAGGCGGGCGGCTCTCCCCGCTCGATCATGTCACGGCGGATGATCTGCGCATTCCCTCGCTCCTCGAACGGGTGGAGCGCGAGTCCTTCACCGAAATCATTTTTGCCCTGGCCGCCGACGTCGAGGGTGAAGCCACCACTAATTATCTCGTCGAGCTCCTCAGGGATAAAGGAGTCGCGCTGACGCGGATCGCGCACGGTTTACCCGCGGGTGGGGGGTTGGAAAGCGCCGATGAACTAACCCTCTACCAGGCACTCAGTGGTCGGCGGAGTATCCTGCGCGTTGCGAACGGAGCGACCTAGGCAGGTGGTTACACGCGCCAGCCTTTGTTTTGCGTTCCTACCGTCGTCCCGCTAAATTCCTGGTATGTCCTGCGCCAAAATAGATCCGGCTTTGCATCAGGCGCAGAAGCCGCCCTGGATTAAAGTGCGACTCCCCTCCAACCCGGTTTTCTTTTCCACCAAGGCGCTCATTTCCGATCTTCGGCTTCACACCGTGTGCGAAAGCGCGCAGTGCCCGAATCGCTGGGAATGCTGGAGCCAGGGCACGGCCACGATGATGATCGCCGGCGAACGTTGCACCCGGGCTTGCGGATTTTGCGCGGTCTCGACGGCGAAGCCATTCCCACTGGAGGAGGATGAGCCGCAGCGGGTGGCCGAGGCGGTGAAACGCCTTGGCTTAAAGCATATCGTCATTACCGCAGTGGCGCGCGACGATTTAAAGGACGGCGGCGCTAACCACTTCGCTCGCACGATTTTGGCCGTCCGCGAAATGGATCCCACCATCGTGATCGAAGTGCTGGTGCCCGACTTTCACGCGCAAGCGTGGTGCATTCAGACTGTGCTCGACGCAGCCCCGGATGTTTTTAATCACAATATGGAAACGGTCGAGCGCCTGACCCCGCTAGTGCGCTCGCGCGCCAAGTATCAAACGTCTCTGCAGACATTGGAGAGAGCCAAAGAGCTCTCGCCCAAGGTGGTGACGAAAAGCGGCATCATGCTCGGTCTGGGAGAAGAAGAGCCGGAACTCTTTCAAACGATGGACGACTTACGAGAGGTCGGCTGCGAGGTTCTGACTCTCGGGCAGTATCTCCGCCCCACGCCGAACCATCTCCCGGTGGTCGAATTTATCGATCCGGCGCGCTTCGCCAATTATGGCGATATCGCGCGGGCGAAAGGTTTTCTTCACGTTGCCTCCGGGCCGCTTGTGCGCAGTTCCTACCACGCGGCCGATTTTCATCCCGTCGTCCGCCGCTAATGCCGACCGCGCGTGATTTGTCGCGCATTGCCGCGGTCATTCCGGCTTATCAGGAGGAAAAATACGTCGCTGACGTCGCCCGTCGTACTCGGTTGCAGTTGGAGCACGTCCTCGTGGTCGATGACGGGTCAAATGATAACACCGCGGCGGAGGCGCGCGCGGCCGGCGTGGAGGTGCTGGTGCACGCGCAAAATCGAGGCAAGGGCGAATCGATTAAATCGGGACTCCGCTACTGGATGGAGCGGGGAATGGATTACATTCTGTTGCTCGACGCCGATGGGCAGCATTTACCGGAAGAAATTCCGCGCTTTCTCGATGCCGTCGCCCATGGCGGCCAGCAGATTCTGCTGGGCACGAGAATGAGTGACACCAAAGACATGCCGCTGCTTCGGCGTCTGGTGAATCGTTACATGAGCAATCGGATCAGCGCCGCGTGCGGTCAGGCGATTCCCGACACCCAGTGCGGCTTCCGCATGCTCCACCGCGACGTCGTCCCCGAAATTCTCGGCGGCAGTCAAAGGTTTGACTACGAAACCGAAATGCTGATTCGAACCAGCCGCAAAGGCTGCCGCATCGGTGCGGTGCCGATCAGTACCGTTTATTCTGACGAAGTCAGCAGCATCAATCCCGTCCGGGATACGATTCGCTTCTTTCAGTTGATGCACCGCTACCGCAAACGCGGGGGCGACGGTTAAAGCAATCCGCGTTTGCGGAAATCGCCGAAGTTTTTCCCGGCCGAGCGCTCGATCATGTCGATCGTGAACTTGAGAAGGCAAACTTCCCAGGCGTCGTCCACTCCCTGAATGACTGCGCCGAGAGGATCCTCCGCATTTTGCACCTGCGCTTTGGTCCGATCGAGCACGTTTCCGAGAGTGTCGCGGAAACGCTCTTCCCGGATGGCGCTTTTTCGGAGTTGGAATCCGTATTTCATCACCGCGAAGTCGAGTCCGCGCTCGCGCAAACGTTCAATGAACTGCTGCGCCTGCCCGCCAAAACCTTCCAGCATGACACGGGCATAATGGGCGGGACTGAGAATTTGCGGGCGCTCGGCCTCGATCCGGCCGTTTCGCACCCGGATCGCGTTGGCTTGATCCATTAGCTCGGAGACGAGATAGAAATTGAAGCTCGTCGTCCCGAAGGTAGCAATGTTCTGCTCCGGCGCGTGAATGACCTGAGTATTCTCGAGAGCGTACTCGATGTCGTCCGATTTCAAGTCGCTAAGATACGTCGGGAGGGTGACGCTGCAATTCAGTCATTCAGCTCGATTGCCGCCATGTTAAAAGGCGGCCCGGGATTGTGCGAGTGACGTTGCCAGATCGCTTCCATCGAGACTAGAGCAAGCGCGACCCAGATGAGGATAAATGTCAGCAGCTGGATGGTGGTGAATGGCTCGTGAAAAACGAAAGCGGCCAGGAGAAAACTTAGCGATGGTGCCAGGTACTGCATAAATCCGAGGGTGATAAGTCGCAGGTGGCGCGCGGCATGTCCGAACCAGACCAGGGGCAGAGCGGTCACGACTCCAGTGGTGAGCAGAATACTGGAAAGGAGAGGCTCGCGCAGACCGAAGACAATACCGTGGTGCCAGGCAACGATCGCGAGGTAGATGAGCGCGACCGGCAAAAGGAATGTCGTCTCAAGGAACAAACCTGGAATGGGCGCGGTCCCCGATTGCTTTCGCAGTAATCCGTAACAGCCGAAAGTGAGGCAGATCAGGACCGCGATAATCGGAAAGCGGCCGTAAGCGAAAGTGCGCAGGAGAATCCCGCTGGCAGCAATCAGGATGGAGACGAATTGCCAGCGGGTGAGGCGTTCGCGCAAAATAAGGGCGCCAAGAAGAACATTCACGATCGGGGTGAGGAAGTAGCCGAGGCTCGTTTCCAGGACGCGGCCGATGTTGACCGACCAGATAAAGAGGAACCAGTTCGCGCTGATCATGATTCCACTGGCGAGACAATAGAGAACCGCGCGGCGCGAGCGGAGACTGGCCAACACCTCCGGCCAGCGACTGGTGACCGAGAGGAGCGCGGCCAGAAAGACGATGGTCCAGATAAAACGATGGGCCAGAATTTGCCCCGCCGGAACGCGCGTGAGCAGTTTCCAGTAGCCGGGAATGATTCCCCAGGTGGCGAAAGCTGCCAATCCAGCAAAAAAGGCGGATCGATTTTTCAAACGGCAGAGAGAATAGCGCGTAATTCCCGCCCGTCGCTGCCTCTCGAACTGCGATGCTACTTCGCGGTTTGCTCTGTCTGGGCAAAGAGAGGCAGATACTGCCCATACCCTTCTTCCTGCAATTTCTCGACGGAAACAAAACGCAGCGCGGCAGAATTCATGCAATAGCGTTTGCCGGTAGGCGGCGGTCCGTCATTGAAGACGTGCCCGAGATGCGCGTCGCTCTTGGCGCCCCGGACTTCTGTTTGTGTGATGAGAAAGCTTCGATCCGACTTCTCCTTCACATTCTGCGGAGCGATTGGCTTGGTGAAACTAGGCCAGCCGGTGCCGCTCTCGAATTTATCCATCGAGGCGAAAAGTGGTTCGCCCGTGATTAAATCAACGTACAACCCGGCCCGTTGATTATCCCAGTATTCGTTATGAAACGGAGGCTCCGTCCCGTTCTGACGGATGACCTGGTACTGAAGGGGCGTCAGTTTTTTCCGGAGGTCCTGATCCGAGATAGCATCGGCAGGGCGAGGCGGTGTAGCTTCCGTCTTTACCTCTGCATTCGGCGAGCCCGCGCGACTGAAGAACATCTGCGCGCCACAAAGGGCGAGTAGAATCATCACGCAGAAGACGAGCAGGAGTCGCGAGCGCGGCGCTGGTCTTTTCGGTAAATTCAACATACCCGAATATAATGTAAGATGTCTGCTTCTGCAGCTGTTTCCAGGATCGGAAACGGTTGTTCGAGGGAGCTGTAACAGACTGGCATTTACCACGTGCTGTCATCCCGGGGCCGGCGAAGCGCTCCGAGGGGCCTCGCTCATGCAATCACTACGTTCTCTTCGCCAGAAAGCCGTCCTTGCAGTGCGGGGTTCCTCGCCGTTTGCGCGGCTCGGAATGACAATGCACTATCAAAGAGCACCCCTTACGCGACCCTAGTCGAACCGGCCGGCTTCAGGCACCCTGATATATCGCCTGAGGAGCACAAGGCCGACCGGTGCGACCGTCGCCGCCAGGGCGAAAATCAGCCACATCGTTCCAGAGTGTCGCGGGCCGTGCTCTGGACAGAACGCCGCCAGCAGCCAGCCGCCGGTTCCGACCAGAAGTTTGCCAATAAGCATCGGAATGTAGGAAAGCGCGCCGTAGGAAGCTTCTTGTCCTGGCGGGGCGATCGCAGCCGCGTATTCGTAGACGCGTGGCGAGTAGAAAGCCTCCCCGACCGAGAAGATCGTGATGTAGATCGCGGTCATCACGTAATACGGATGAATATCCCCTTTCAGGCCGAGGTATCCGTGACCCATCCATTCGGCGAGTGAACTAGTCGTCCACGTCTGAAACCATCCCGTCGGCAGAGCCATGACAAAGACCGAAGCGGCGCAAATCACCCCGCCAACGATCACCATCCGATAAGCCGAGTATTGCTGCGTGAGGACGCCGATGATCGGCACCAGCAAAATGATGACAAAGTAGTTAATCGCAGAGAGACGTCCCACCGGCGCGCCGGGTCCAAGTTCACGGATGCCGAACTTCGGAAAGACGTATTCCATTTGCATGAAGATCAGCTTGAGGAAGCCGATAAGAAGAAGGAAAACAAGGAGGCGATAAAAGCCGGATTGGCTAAGTAGCCTGCGGAACAGCCTCACTGTTTCCGCTCCGCTATCTCGCACCGTAAGGAAGAAGCGCTCGATGATTGAGGCGTTCGCATGCCGAATGGGTTCGGCGGCAAATCTGACCCCGTCCTCACTGGCTTCGGCTCCGCGACGCAGGAAATAGATCACAGGAAGCAGCAGGACCTCGAAGCTCAGACTAACCGCAAACAGGGTGCGATAGGTCGTCATGGGAACTCCCAGCAGGAGAAAGGACCGGTGCTCGCCGAAATGTTGTCGGACGTAATCAAAGATGAAAGCGGCGACGATATACCCAACATTCATCACCACGTAGATGAGGGAGAAGGAAAAGGAGCGCTGCCGGATGGTGGAATAGCGGCGCGTCGCAGCCAGCAGCACTGGCGTGCCCAGCGCTTCGCCGACAACTAACGGGAACAAGCCTCCCGCCAGCGCCAGCCATTTGATACTGGTGAATGCCATGATAACGCGCGCAATCAGACAGATCCAGACGCCGAGGAAAAACGTGCGCCTTAGTCCAAGCGCATCTGTGACTGAGCCGGCCAGCAACGTGCAAATGGTCATCGCCGGGGCCCAGACCCAGCTGATTAGGACGGCGGCGGATTGATCGTTAAAGCCGAGATCGGCGGAGAGCCAGAGGATGAGCGTCTTATTCGTGATCGAATAAGCGGCAATGATCAGCAGCTTGATGAGGAAGGTGAGCCAGAGTTCGCGCTGCGCTCCCCGCAAAACGGCAAACTTCTCGAAAAAGGAACGCAGGCGTCCATGCACCGGCGGGGGCAGGCTATCTTCCGGACTCGCGGTTTCCTTAATCAATGGAGTCACAGTTCTGAGCAGTTACCACGCGCAACGAAGGACCGTCGGCTGATTAATCAAACTTCGTCAGTCCAGAAGCTAATGCAAAAATCGCATTGCTTCGATTGCTGGAGTGATGCGATCAAAAAGAATCTTTGGATAAATCCCGGCGGCCAGGGTGGTGATCATGAGCAAGCCGGCGCCTAACTTTTCCGGGAGGCTAATAGGATCGAAGGGAGCAGGCGTAGGGGCAGGAGCACTGTTAGGTCCCTCAAAAAAGGCGCGCCTTAAAGCGCGTAACGTGAAAGCGGCCACCAGCACCATGCCCACCGCGGTCACCCAGACCGCCAAGGGATAGACCTTGGCCGCTCCCAGCAGAATGGTGATTTCGGCCGCGAAGCCGCTAAACCCGGGAATTCCCATCGAGGCGGCAGAAGCGATGATGAAGGTGAACGCGGCGAAGGGCAGGCTACGGCCTAGATTCATGCGGGCGAGCGCGTTCAAGTCCCGGGTGTGGGTCCGCTGGTAAATCATGGTGCCGGCGACGGCGAAAAGCAGTGCGCCGATAATGCCGTGCGAAAACATCTGCAGCACAGCCCCTGAACCGCCGAGCGAATTCGCCGCGGCGAGCCCAAGCAGAACGAAGCCCATGTGGCTAACGCTGGAGTAACCAATGACGAATTTCAGATCGCGCTGACGCAACGCCACCGCGGCGGCGTAGACGATCC
>JBDTXE010000064.1:0-9083 GCA_040006335.1 Verrucomicrobiota bacterium
CAATCGAGCTGTTCGAGGCGAATCCGCGCACCATCGAGCGTCAGGCGTGCGGTGAGGGAGGTCACCGGCGCCTGGAAGATCTTCAAGCCGTCGCCGGTGAGGGCAAGCTCTCCGTCGATTTTGCGTTCGTGCGTGTGCACCCGACCACGCACCGCCACCTTTCCGGTAAAGCTGCCTGGGGTCGCGCCGAAGAGTTCGGCAAAGGCTCCGAGGTCATTGATCGAGCCAGCGATGTCGCCGCGAAAGTCCGGGTTCAACCAATCGCGCCGGAGCGGAGTTTCACCGCTCAGGGTCAGATCGTTGCCACGCTGCTTGATGTAAAGTTCCTGCAGCTGAAGCACCGAATCGCCCAGATTTGCACCCAGCATTATGGTATCGGCCTTGCGCTCCCGCCACTGAAAGGCGTTCAGCTCGGTCCAGACGGAGGCGCTGGCGTGTAGAAAATCGCGCGGGTCTCCGCGGAAAGTAAACTTCGAAGCGCGCACCGTTCCAGCGAGACGCTCAGGGATCCCCAGGGTGGTGGCCAGCTGGGCCAGAGAAACCCCCGAGGCGGTTGCCGCTCCTTCCCAGATGCGCACCTTCTCCCCGCGTTCGGTCGCGACGTTTGCACGCATGAGTCCGCCGAAAAGGCTGAGAGCGCCGTCGGCGGCAAGTCGTTCCTGGCGGAGATGGCTGAGATCGAGCGTGAGCGAATCGAGACTGAATCCATCACGCAGCCGGAGCGAGGCCAGGATCAAATGATTGTCCTGCCAGCGGGTAACACCACGGAGACGCGGGAAGGTCTGCCGAAAGAAGGGCGTGACGGCACTGACTTCTTCGACGGTAAGAAGACCGGTGCGGCGCTGGCTGCCGGAGAGGTAAATATTCCGTGCTTCGCAGCAGGCGAATGGCTGCTCCAGATGCAGCGAGTCAATCACCAGATCGAAATCATCCGGCAGCACGCTCGCGAGCGCGGGCCAATCCAGCTGGCTGACCGGGAGGGAGCGTCCGCGCAGGGAGATCTTGGCGTGATCAAGCTGGAGAGAACGCAAGGCATGTCCTTGTCTCCACCCGAGGGCACTGAGTAATTGGAAATCCGCGGCGACCAGCGGCGCAGAGATTTCAAGGTGAGCGGCCTGTTGTCCATTACTCGTTAGCCATAGGTCGCGGATCGTGACGGGATGGAACCAGGGCGCTTTGATCTCACGGAAGCTGAGCGTGAGGCCAGAGCGGTCGGCGTGCCGCTGCAACCACCATGCGAGGCCACGCGCGGTCAGAGTCGGACCCGCCAGGAGAACGCCCGCGCCGAGAGCGCTCGCCGCGAGGAGGATGATTAAGCGTTTCGACACTTCCCGGTTCTACGCGAAAGGGAGCCGACGGGAAAAGGAATCACTCGACCTTTCGAGGTGAGTAAAATTCGAAGCGAACGCTTTGGCCGGGAGGCAAACGCGATTGCAGCTGCGTGCGCAGCATCTGTTCAGCTTCTTCCGGCAGGTGGCGTTCGCCGGCGCGCGCCCTTGCCAGCTCATGCAGGGTCGCAATCTGTGCCTGCACATCGGTGCCGGAGACCGGGTTCCAAAAGCCATTTTCCAAGGCAAGGACGTCGATCCGCTCCTGCTCGACCCCGAGAAGCTGAGCATGTGGAAGCTCGACCGCGGCGGTTTGATCGCCGACTTTCACTTCCCACTTTTGACGCAAATCGAATCCCGCCTTGGCGGTATAAGTCCCGTGGAGCCGCAGCCGTTTCGTGCTGCCCGCCCAGGTGTGAAGGAATTCATGCTCCACTTCCAGGCGCTGCGAAATAAGCGCTAATTCTGCCGTGGGCGAGGATTGCTCAAAATAGACGCGATCGTTAATCATCACCCGCGGCTGGAGATGCGCGAGGTTTACGATCGTGTCTCGCAAGTCGCGGCCCACGCGTTCCATTTGCGCCACGGTGCCGGAGGCAGCGCGGCCTGGTAGCGTGGCGCAGCGCTCAAAGACGAACACGCCGGCGGCCAAGGTTGCCACGCCAACGATTGTGAAGGCCACGCTCCAGCTAAAACGTCGCGGCGATGAGTGCTCTTTCACGGCCAAAAAAGTACCGCCCTCCGCGCCCGACTGGACGCGAAGGGCGGCTGTTCCCCCCAGAACAATTCTGAAATTCGCTGGATGGATAAGAGCATTTCCCGGTCGGAGCAACAACTTTCTTTGGAAATAATGAATGTTTGTTCACCGGGTGCGATACTGCGCCCACGATGCTCGGGGATTTGAGGTTGCGCCACTTTCGTTGCTTCGAAAAGATCAGCGTCCAACTGCATCCCGGCTTCAATTTTTTCCTCGGGGCGAATGGGGAAGGCAAAACCACGTTACTGGAGGGGGCGTGCGTGCTTTTGCGGCTGCAATCGCAGCGAACTCCCTCGCTCGCGCCGGTGGTCCAGCACGGGCAGAATTCCTTTGCGGTGCGAGGAACCCTGGGAGCGCATACCCTGGAATTTCGCTACAGCCGGCTGCGACGCCGGGTCCTCTTCGACTCCGGGGAACCGCGAACGCTGACCGATTATCTGCGCCTGGCCCCTGTCATTTCTTTTGCCAATAGCGACATCGAGCTTATCCGGGGCGGCTCCGAAGTGCGGCGGCGCTACCTGGATTTTCTTGGCGCGCAAATGGACGGAACTTATCGCCCGACGCTTCGTGCCTACGAGCGGGCGCTGCGCGCGCGAAATTATCTCCTGAAAGCGCCAATACCTCGAACGCGCGAGCGCGAGGCCTATGATCTGCCGTTGATCGAACATGGCGTGCGTCTCCGGCAGTTGCGCGAGGGTTTGACTGGTTTACTGGCGCCGTTGGTCCGCGATGCCTACCAGCAGATTTCCGGCGGTCGCGAGGAATGTAGCGTTCGCTACCGGGCCGGGGCCGCGGAAGACTTTGAGGCAGACTTGGCGAGAACACGAGGGGAGGAACAGCGACTGCGTCAAACTCTGGTGGGACCTCATCGTGATGAGCTGGAACTTTCCCTTCAGGGAGTGGACGCCGCGCGATTTGGTTCGGAAGGGCAGCAACGCACGGTGGCGTTGGCGTTGAAATTGGCGCAGGCGCATGCCTTCCGTCAGGCGGGGGAAACACCCCTGCTGCTCTTGGACGATATTTTCGGCGAACTGGATGAAGCCCGCCGCAACGCGCTGCTCGATCATCTGCCGGACGACACGCAGAAGCTGGTGACGGCCACGACCATGCCATGGCGCCAAGTCGCAGCGCAGGCCGTCTATGATCTGCGCGACAAAGGCGTCGTGCGCCGGCAGGCCTGACGGCCAATCCGCGCGGCCGCGCCGGGGTTCGAAGGGACTTGCGCCCTCACCGTCGCGCCCTTAGTTGACCTCATGCGGGAGCTTCCGTCCGAACGTCAGGAAAGTCTTGCGGGTTCCCTGCTGGTCGCGCATCCCAGCATGCTCGATCCGAATTTCCGCAGAACGGTGTTGCTCATTTCCGCTCACTCGCCGGGCCAAGGCGCTCTCGGAGTCATCATCAACCGCCCGCTGGATAAGAAAGTGGGTGAATTGGTGACGGATTCGCCGCCACCGGCGCTGTCTGAGATCCCGGTCTTCTTCGGGGGGCCGGTGCAGCGCGATCGGCTGATGTTTGCCACTTTGGAATGGGAAAGCGCGAACGGCCTCAAGTTGAATCACGACATCGACATCGCCCAGGCAAAGCAGCTCGAGAAGAAAAATATGGTCCGGGCCTTCGTGGGTTACGCGGGCTGGAGTGCAGGTCAGCTCGAGGATGAAATGAAGCAGAATGCCTGGGTGGTGCAGAAGCCGAAACGCGCCGCTCTCAAGCCGGAACGTCTCCCTAAACTCTGGTTCGAAATCATGCGAGGCCTGGGTCCGTGGTTCAAGATGTTGGCGGCGGCGCCGGATGATCCTTCCTTGAATTAGCTTTTCCGCCCGCGCTGGAAAAACGAATGCCGCTGGAAGCTTCTTGCGCGCGACGTTCGCGTCCCTTATCACTCGTCACCTCATGATTGTTGGCGTCCCCAAGGAAATTAAAGAACAGGAAAATCGCGTGAGTTTGCTGCCCTCGACCACGCGGCGGTTAACGAGTCGAGGACATACTGTCCTGGTGCAGAAAGGCGCGGGAATCGGGTCTGGCTATCCGGACGAAGATTACGTCAGCGCTGGCGGGCAAATCATCGAGACCGCAGCCGAGATTTTTGAGCGGGCCGACATGATCGTGAAGGTGAAGGAGCCTTTACCAGCAGAATGGCCGCTTTTGCGCCAGGGCCAGATTCTTTTCACCTATCTCCATCTGGCCGCGAGCAAGCCGTTGACCGAGGCCTTGCTGAAATCCGGTGTCACTGGCCTGGCCTATGAGACGATTCAGGTCGGCAACAAATTGCCCCTGCTCGAGCCGATGAGTGAGATCGCCGGACGCATGGCCACAGTGATGGGAGCGTATTATCTGGCCAAGTTTAACGGCGGTAGCGGGGTGCTCCTGGGTGGCGTGCCTGGGGTTTCCCCTGGCCGCGTCGTGGTGCTTGGGGGCGGAACGTCGGGCGTGAACGCGGCGCGCATGGCCGTCGGCCTGGGCGCCGACGTCAGCATTTTGGACATCGATCTCGAGCGACTGCGCTTCCTCGATCTCACCATGGGGCACGCTTCCACGATTTTTTCCGATCAAGCCAATTTGATGGATTTGATGCCGACGACCGACCTCCTCGTCGGCGCGGTTTTGTTACCGGGGGCGAAAGCGCCCAAGCTCATCACGCGCGAGATGCTGCGCCGAATGCGGCCGGGGAGTGTGCTGGTCGATATCGCAATCGATCAGGGCGGCTGCGCCGAGACTTCGCGCGCCACCACGCATCTCGATCCGGTCTACGTCGAGGAGGGCGTGATTCACTACTGCGTCGCCAACATGCCCGCGGCCTACGCGCGCACCGCCACGCAGGCCCTGACCAATGTCACCGGCCGTTATGTGGAATTGCTGGCCGATCGTGGCTTGGATGGCGCGTGCGAAAAACAGCCAGCACTGCGCGGCGGCGTCAATACTCGTGAGGGCAAGCTGACGATCCAGGCGGTCGCCGACGCACACGGACTGCCTTTGGCCGAAATGAATTAGCATCACCGGCTCAACCGTCGGTTATGGAATTTCATGAATCATTAGCCGAGCAGTCACACTTCGAAAATAAAAGTGCACAAGACCGAAATGCTTTCTTGCGCCGATTCCGTGGGTAACCCACATTGGGCATCCATCTTAAACCTATGAAGAAAATTATCTGCATCCTCGCTGGCGCCGCGTTGCTCGCGGCTTGTGAGCAAAAAACGGAAACCACCAGCCCTCCGGCTGACAAGAAGACTGAAAACAACACCACCGTGGTGAACCCGTCTCCGGCGGGTGGCTCCTCGTCTTCGTCGAGCAGCATGACCACCACTGCCTCTTCACCGGGCACTTCGACCGATTCCACGACAACGACGACGACTTCCTCGCCGTCTCCTTAGTCGCTGGGTTAAACCTTTACGCATGGTCTTCCCGCGGATGGGTCTGCGGGAAGACTTTTGCTGTACTGGTGGAGCGATCTAAAATCTGCGGGTGCAAACGCGATTTCGGTTCCCGCAATCCTGCCGCTTGATCGCCAGCGCGGACTTCCAGCTGGTGCGTCAGAAAGGATTCGCGTTTCGGGGTAAGCTAATAACGCTGGGTGTGCTCGCAGGCCAGGAGCAGATCCGCGCTGGCTTCATCACCTCCAAGCGGGTGGGAGGAGCGGTGCTTCGTAATCGCACACGGAGGAGGCTAAGGGAGATCTTCCGCCACCACCGGCACGAAATTGTCGGTGGCAGCTGGATCGTTACCGTTGCTTCGGCAAAGGCAGCGCGAGCCAGCTATCGTTCGCTGGAAGATGACTGGTTGCACCTCGCGGAGCGCGCTTCTATTTTAGCGGCCCGCGCGCGATAAAACTGCCAGCCTGCGAAATGTCCCGGATAATTATGGCCCTAACCCGAAGAGAAATGCTTCTGTGTCCCCGCTCGGGGACGCGTGGTTCGTTTCTTACCGCGCCCTGATGCGCACGGCTGTTCGCATTCTCATCCGAATTTATCAGCGGACCCTTTCACCGCTGCTTGCACTTCTGGGCGGGCCGCAATCCGGTTGCCGTTTTTCACCCACTTGCTCCGAATATTTTTTGCGGGCGGTGGAGGAGTTTGGCGTTCTCCGCGGAGCGTGGCTCGGAAGCCGGCGTCTCTTGCGCTGTCATCCTTGGGGCGGGAGCGGCGACGACCCGGTGCCGGTGAGACAGCACCTGGTCTGCGAGTAAGCGACGCTGGAGTATGGATCGTACCGCTTGGATAGCCGTCACGCTTTGCGTCCTCGGTCTCGTTGGCTGGGAGGTGTGGGTCACGCGACAGCGCATGCTGCATCCTGCGCCCGTTATCGCCACGGCTTCCCCAGCGCCAACCATCGCCAGCGCGTCTCCCGAACTGGCCCCGACCTCGCCTTCTTCAGCATCTGTTTCCCCGACGCCGGCCGCGAGTGCCTTCCAGGAAAAGAGCGAAGTGCTGCGCAACTCTGACCTGGAATTACATCTCACCAATCGCGGCGGCGGTGTGAGCGAGGTGGTCTTGCCCAACTATGAAGCGGAGCAGGGGAAGCGCGTGACCTTGAACTCGGCAACACAAACTCCCATCGGAGCGATCATGCAAAATCCAGCGGCGCCTGAGCTGGGCGAGTGGACGATGGCGCGCGATGCTAGCGGGGTCACTTTCGAGTCAAAGACGCCTGAAATGACCGTCCGCAAAAAGTTTTCTTTCCCGGCTGCGCAGGAGAAGAAGGATAACTTCGTCGCGCAACTCGATATTGATTTCGCTAATCCCGGTGCGCAGGCCGCCGCGATGCCGGACTATTTTCTCAGCGTCGGTTCCTCGGCTCCCATTCACCGCAACGATTATCCGAGTTTCACGCGCTTGGTCTGGTATGGCGGCAAAACAAAAGGCGTCGATGTGGGTTGGTTTGCCCCTAGCAACGGTTTTCTCGGGATTAATCAACGTGCTGCTCGTCCTGTTTATCAGGAGGATCTCAAGGCAACGGATTGGGTCGCCACTAGCGATCAGTTCTTCACCACTCTGATCGTGCCGCTCACGACCAAGGCCAACGGCGTCTGGGGTCGTCGCTTTGAAATCAACGCTGCGACGCAGACCTACGGCGTGGAAGGGGCGATGCGTTTACCTGCGTTCCGCGTCGATCCCGGTCAGACCGTCAGCACCCGCTACGAGCTTTACCTCGGCCCCAAGCTTTATCATCGGCTCTCTCTCCTCGAGCACAACGAGGCCGAGGTCATGGAATTTGGTTTCTTCAAGCTCATCAGCGAAGCCCTGCTCAACGCCCTCAACACCTTCCACAGTTTTCTCGGGAACTACGCTGCCGCCATCCTCGCTCTCACCGCCACGGTCAAGCTCGCGCTCTGGCCTTTGCAAAACCGGGCGAACGCTTCCATGCGGCGGATGCAGACGCTAAACCCGAAAATGCAGGAGCTGCGCGAAAAGTACAAGGACGATCCGACCCGGATGAACCAGGAGGTGATGAAGCTCTACAAAGAACACGGGGTAAATCCCGTCGGCGGCTGTCTGCCGATGTTCATCCAAATCCCGATCTTTTTCGGTCTCTTCACTATGCTGCGACAGGCGGTGGAACTGCGCGGCGCCAGCTTCCTCTGGATCCACGATCTCTCGCAGCCCGACACGGTCGCCCACATCCCCGGGATGGGATGGCCGGTCAACGTCCTGCCGTTGTTCATGGCGGCGACCAGCTTCTGGATGACCTACCTCACGCCCAAGAGCGGCGATCCCACGCAGCAGCGCATGATGATGTTCACCCCGGTGATCTTTATCATTTTTTGCTATAACTTTGCAGCCGCGCTCGCCTTGTATTATACAACTCAGAACCTCCTGACGGTGCTCCAGCTCTACGTCAACAAGCGCCAGGCCCTTCCTGAGCCGGTGAAGGTGACGACGCCGGCAGGACGGCCCAAGAGACGACGATGACTCCGAAAGAATTACTCGACACCCTCCTCGGCTACCTCGGGTTCGTCGTCGAGATCGCCGAGTCGCAAAACGAAGCTGGCAATCTGGTCTTGCAGATTTATACCGAGGAAAGCCGCCGCTTGATCGGGCGCGACGGCGAGACCTTGGAAGCGATTCAGTTTCTCCTCAACCGCCTCATTCAGGCCAAGGACCGGGAGGCAGGAAAGGTGATCGTCGATTGCGAGCACCACCGCTCCATGCGCGAAGATCAGATCGTGCAACGTGTCCGCACCCTGGCGGAACGGGTGCGTGCGACCGGACGTTCGCTCCAGCTTGAACCGATGAATTCCTACGAGCGCCGGCTGGTGCATAACGCTTTCAAGGACGATCCCGACGTCGCGACCTGGAGCCCGAACGACTCCGCCCGGATCAAGCAGATCACGCTCCTGAAACGCCAGGCGAAAAAAGAGCCGGTTTCGTAATTACACGAGTTCGCAGTGCCCTCGGCACGGTCGGGATTTTTTCATTCCGCAAACTCGAGCAGCACTTTGCCTTCGCGCTTTCCTTCGGCCGCGTGTTTCACTGCGGTCGTGAGCTCGGCCAGCGAGTAAACCGCGGCAACTTTTGTGTGCAGCTTATCTTCTTTCGCCATCTCGAAGAGCGGCGCAAATGCGGCCATGCGTTCGGCCATCGAGGCGTTGTCGTACCATTTGTTAATCCAGATGCCACGGAAACGCAGGTCTTTGAAAATAAGGAGGCCATTCGGAATTTTCAGCGGCTGCAGACTCATCGCGCCATAGGTCACGAGGGTGCCGCCGCGGGCGAGGCAGTTCATCAGGCGCAAGGCGCTTTCGCCGCCGACCGCGTTCAGGCCCAGGCGGATCTCTGCGCCGGCGGTTTGTTCACGCACTTCGTCACGCAGTTTCTCGCCCTCCAGTAAAACGACGTCACCGCCTTCCGCGCGAAGGTCGGTCACTAATTCCGCACGGCGGACGACGTTCACGGTCTTCAGCCCCAGCTCGTGCGCAATCTGGATCACGGCCCGGCCCGCCGCGGAATTGGCCGCGTTTTGAATCAGCCATTCTCCACCCTGCAGTTTCACGTAGCCGTGCAACA